>JACRAV010000345.1 GCA_016213305.1 Candidatus Zixiibacteriota bacterium
GTGGAGATCGCGTAAGTTTATGAATGCGCCTGTTCGCCTGATCGGACGCTGACTCACCCGGCGGCTGGATGCGCCGGTCACACATCAATCAATCGCGGCGCGGCTCAGCTATTGACACGGCATGTCGGATGTGGTAACTTCGTGGCCTGTTTTTTTTTGAGTAACTCTGAGACGCTATGCGTCTTAGATAGGACAGAGCCGCCTGACTCGTCGCCAGGTTCGCCATCTGAAGTCGAGCGTGCAAGTCGGTTCGGGACGGTGGAAGGGATAACGCAGGATTCTAACTTGTGATATGGAGTGAGTGATGGGGATTGTCAAATTCGCGGTTGGTGGTTTGCTGGGGATGGCTCTCTTGTGTACGAGTGTCGCCGCCGGCGGCTTTGAAAACACCGCCGTGGGCACAACGGCCGCGGGGATGGGTGGAGCATTCCGCTCTATCGCCGACGACTGGACCGCCGCCTACTATAACCCGGCCGGTCTGGCCTTCCAGAAAGATAACCAGCTGGGCGGGTACGCGTCGTTTACACAACTGCGCAATGAGCTGAGTCCGAACTATCGAAACGGCGCGAATCAGACGGAATTCGGCGTCATCAACAACCGGAACATCTATAATTTCCATCAGATATTTTATACGCCCGGTTCGGGTCTGGTCACCCGACTGCCGTTTCTCAACAATGAAATGGTTTTCGGATTCTCGGCCTATCAGCCGTTCGATTACAACATCAACTGGCAGTTGTACCAGCCGCTGACCGTGTACAACGACTCGGCCTACGGACGCTACCCGACGGGCCAGTTCAAAAACGATCTCGACGTGGTGGCGTTCCAGTTCAGCGCCGCCAAATCGTTCAACGACGACAAGCTCGCGGTGGGCATCGGCCTTCAAAGGCTCCGCGCCGATCTGTTTTACAACGACGTGGTCTTTCGCCCGAATCCCATGACCGGCGAACTCGCCGCCGACCAGTGGTCGATTGTCCCCGAATTTGTCTCGGTCAACGGCAACGGCTGGGGCTGGGGATTGCGCGGCGGCATGATGTACAAGTTCAACAAAGGAACCATCGGATTGACCGCGGCCATTCCGTTTGACATCACCATCAAGGGTTCCGCCGACCTCAATTATCTCATGCCCAAGAATTTTGCGCTTGCCAACAAATACCTCATCGGAACCCCGGAATATCTCTTTATCGCCGGATCCGATCTGCATATCACCGCCGATTTCGAGACCAAGCTGAAGCTCCCGATGTCGGTTGCCGCCGCTTTTTCGTACCAGGCCACCGAGAAGCTGACCCTGGCGGTCGATGCCGAACTGATGATGTGGTCGCGTTTCGACGGATACACGTTCTCATACAGCAACTTCAGCAATCTGCCCAAACTGAGCGTCGGTGATTCTGCTCAGCGGGCCGCCGCAGGCGCCACGTTTGCGTACCTGACGGCGAACACCGAGCGGCCTACCAACTGGCAGTCGGCCGCAAAGGTCGCATTGGGCGCCCGCTATGATCTGATGTCCAGCTTGACGCTGATTGCCGGCGGTTCGTTTGATCAGTCCGCCGACCGCAACCATGAGACCTCGACTCCGCAACTGGTTGATATTGGTAACAAACTCGGGCTTAGTTTCGGCGGTATCGTCCATGCCGGCCAACGATTCGATCTCTCCCTTGTGCTTAACTGGCGGCACTACCCTGACTTGAGCACCACCGCCCAAAACGATCTTAACGGCGACGGTATCGTGGATAGTTTCCCGGGCGACTACAAAGCCCAGACCATTGAAACCCAGCTGTCCTTTGGCTATCGATTCTAGGAGAAAGCGATCATGTTGAAACGATATTTCCTGTCTGCCGTAATCATGGCCGCCTTCCTGGCGGTCTTCGGATGCACCGATCGCGGTACTAATGTCCCCGACTACTACCAAACCGGGCCATGGGGCGTCTGGCCCCGTGGTGACCATGTGTTTGACACGTTGCTGGCTTTGCAGATGACCAATGAATCAAAGCAACTGCCAACCGCCATCCTGATTCCCAATGAAGCCCTGTCGCAAAACGGGGGATCGCCGATACCGACGTTGGTTTTGCTGGCGCCGGAAGATGCCGATAAGTTCTATTATTTCAATCACGGACTGCTCGCCCTGTATAAGGCAATGGTGCATTCCGGTGAAATCCAGCCGATGGTCATCTGTTGTGTCGGCAATGACCGGGTGTTCGGCGGTTACTGGTACGCCAACAGCGCCCCGGCCGGATTTTACGATGGTATCATCGGCGCTCCCGGCGATTCCGGACTGGTGCAGTGGATCCATGCCTCCATTCCCGCCACCATTGACCTGCCGTCCAAGCGGGGTATCGGCGGTATCGCCACCGGCTCCTACGGCGCTTTTCGGGCCATGCTGAAACATCCCGGCACGTATTCCTCGATTTCGGTCACCGATGGTCCTCTCGATTTCGACGGTCTCGCCGGCAACACCGGATTGATGCCGCTGTTCAAAACGGCGATGGAAGAGCAGTTGACCTACGGGCATCTCGGACGGGGAATTCGGGACAGCTCCGGCGTCATCGTTCGCGACACCTTCATCCGGTTCGACAGTTTGAAGATGTCGCCCATCTCCCGCATTCTTCTGGGCGGCGCGTATGCGTTCTCCCCGAAGGACACCGGCGTGAGCTTTTCCTATTTCGCCATCAATCCGAACCGGGATACCGTTTTGCTGTACACCCGCCGCAGTATTACCGATACCGCCTCATTGGTGAAGCGGGTGATTGCCCCGCCGCGGGCGTATCATCGCTTTGATGCCGCCATGCCGTTCTATATCAACTCGGACCCGGCCCTGCTCCCTTCCGGCAAGGAACTGGGTGATGTTTATGATCCGATCTGGGGACTCTGGCTTCAGAACAACCTTGATGCGTTGTACGCCAATGCCGGCCCCGATCCGCTGGCCGGCGTGAACATGTTCTTTGCCACCTCTCAGGGATCGGCCTTCAACTATTTCCCGATGACTCAGTCATGGATCACCTTTCTGGAAGGAAAAGGACTTACATCCCAGATTTCCGAGTATCGGTACCAGAGCGATGCCGGTATTGATACGTATAACCGGTACACGTACGACATCCTTCGCAAGATGCTGAAGTTTCACTCCGATAACTTCGGCCGCTAAAGGCGACTTTGACTTTTCGGCCCGGGCGAGCGATCTCCCGGGCCTTTTTTGAATCAGAAGGAAATGATGTTACCCACCTACGACCTGCTGTCGATCGGCGCGCACCCGGACGATGTCGAAGTCGGCACCGGCGGGGTGCTCATTGATCTGGGCAAACGCGGCTATAAGTGCGGCATTGTCATCCTGACGCAGGGGGAAATGGGAACCGGAGGCACGGCCGAGATTCGCGCCGAAGAAGTCCGCGAGGCGGCAAGGATTCTGGGGGTCGATATTCTCGAAACATTTGACTGGGGGGATACCAGGCTTGAAGATACCTATCAACATCGCCTCGACCTAGCCCGGATTATCCGTGCCGCGCGCCCGAAAATCATCCTCGCACCTTATCCTCACGTGGGCCACGGCCGAAGACAGTCGCATCCGGACCATGTCGCTTCAGGGGTGATCGCCATCAACGCCGCCAATCTGGCCGCCTTGAAAAAAGTCGATATCCCCGGCGAACCGCATCTGGTCACCCGCATTTTTCACTATTTTCTGCCGCCTCAAGTGTATCCGAATTTCGTGGTCGATATCACCCCCCATTACGATCAGTGGATCGCCGCGCTCTCGGCCCATCGTTCGCAATTTCTCAATCCGGAAAAATCACGCGACTACATCGAGCTTCTGACTACCATGGCCCGCTCGTTCGGGATGCAGGCCCGGTGCAAGTACGGCCAGGGATTTTACGCCGTCGAGCCGGTGCTGGTCAAGGATATGATGATGCTGGTCGAGGGACAGGACGGTTCCTGACAGGTCGCCATGGATAATCGCATTGGATTCATCGGACTCGGCAATCTGGGACGCGCCATCGCCCAGCGGCTCATTTCGCAGGGCCGCGAACTGGTGGTCTGGAATCGGACCGCCGCCAAAGCCGACGGTCTCGGTGCGACCGTGGCGAAATCTCCGGCCGATGTAGTTCGCCAGTCAGCCGTCACATTTCTCTGCTTGTTCAACAGTGACTCGGTGGAGACGGTGCTGTCCGGACCCGATGGTGTCTTATCGGGCGATTGTCGAGGGAAGATCGTTTGCGACATCACCACCAATCACTTCAAGACGGTCGAACGGTTCCATGCCATAGTCGCCGCAAAAGGTGGGGCGTATCTGGAAACGCCGGTGCTGGGGAGTGTTCTGCCGGCTCTGCAGGGGAACTTGATTGCGCTCGTCAGCGGCCCACTGGCAACATATGAGCAGGCCCGACCTTTATTGGAACAGATCAGCCGGCGCATCTTCCACTTTGAACCGATCGGCCATGCGACCAGAATGAAATTGATCAATAATGTTCTGCTCGGATCGTTCATGTGTGCGATTGCCGAGGCCACCATTCTGGCCGAACAATCCGGAGTGAGCAAGGAAACCGCGCTCGATATCTTTGGCCTTGGCGCCGGCAATTCAGGCGTCCTGACCGCCAAGCGGGATGTATTGCTTAAGGAAGATTTCTCGCCGACCTTCTCCGCCGCCGCCATCCACAAAGACCTGACGTATCTTCACGATCTGGCCAAACACCTGAGCGTATCCGATGCTATGGCCTCCACGGCGCGCGAGATCTTCTCGGAAGCGCTCAGGCAGGGCGCCGGGAGTCAGGATTTTTCGACGGTCTATCACTCGCTGAAAAGGTCGATGTAGGTCGGGTTGACACCGCGGTTCGTCGAAGACGAATCGCTGTGGCTACCCGACACTTCCAAGAATTCAACAAGCTGGAACCGCCATTCCCTGTGCTACGCAGACGTCCCCGTCTGCGTCTTAGCAGAAGATGTCGAAACCACAGGGGTTTCGACCTACCCTAACCATGTCGGGTAGCTTGTCCGGCTGACGCCGGACTTCGCAACCCGACCTACTATGACTGTCAGAATCGTCACGCTCGAAGACGAGCGTGACCTACAAAGACCCAAACGCCTGCCGCAAATCGGCTACCAGATCATCGGCATGCTCAATCCCCACCGACAAGCGGATCAGCGAATCAGTGACTCCATTGGCTTCGCGGACATCCTTCGGAATCGAGGCGTGCGTCATGGCCGCCGGATGATTGATCAGTGATTCGACTCCGCCCAGCGACTCCGCCAGCACGAATAACTGTGTTGCAGTCGCGAATTTCTTGACCGTCTCAAAATCCGCTTTCAGCTCAAACGACACCATCCCCCCCGGCAGACGCATCTTGTTCGGTACCGGTTTGCCGTCCTGTCCGGGGAAGTAAATCTGCTTGACCTGCGGGACGCTTTCGAGAAATTCCACGACCTTCATGGCGTTGTGCGAATGACGTTCCATCCGAAGGTGCAGGGTTTTCAGTCCTCTGAGCACCAGCCACGACTCGAACGGCCCAAGTTGCGCGCCGATCGCATACTGATTAAAGAAGAGCTTCTCGGCCAGCCCCTTGTCCTTCACCATGAGCGCCCCCGCGACCACATCGCAATGCCCGGCCAGATATTTCGAGGCGGAGTGATGGACAATATCCGCTCCGAGATCAAGCGGCTTCTGCAAAAAAGGCGTGGCGAACGTATTGTCCACCGCCAGCAGAGCGCCATGTTTGTGAGCGATGCTTGCCACCTGCTCGATATCAATCAGCCGCAAAAGCGGATTGGTCGGGGACTCCATCCAGATGAGGGCGGTTTTCGAGGTGAACGCTTTCTCGAAATCGGCGGCGTTGCGGCCATCGACATACGAAAAGTCGATTCCGAAATTCCGCCAGACCCGCTCGAACTGCCGGCGTGTGCCGCCATACAGATCGGCGCAGGCGATCACATGCTGGCCCGGCTTGAGCATGCTCAGGACCGCGTGCATCGCGGCCAGCCCCGACGAAAACGCGTAGGCATTCGTGCCGTTCTCAAGCGAGGCCAGCGTTTCCTCGAGCGCTTTGCGGGTCGGATTGGCCCAGCGCGAATAGACATACCCCGATTCATCGCCGGGGTACAGTACTCGATATGTTGTGCTGGGGTATATCCCCGGCGTCACCCCCCGGGTGCCGTCTTCGGGAACCACGCCGACATGGATAGCCCGCGTTTCGAATTGCTGTGATTTCAGTTTGTCATTCATATGGTGTCTTACACAAACCCTTTCTCGCGCATCCAGTCGTCGTTGAACATCTTGCTGATATACTTCGAGCCGCTGTCCGGCAGGATCACCACCACAATCTTGTCCGCCGATAGTGACCTGGCATATTCAAGCGCCACATGCACCGCCGCCCCCGATGACCCTCCGGCCAGGATTCCTTCCTTGCGCGCCAGATCGCGCCCGGCGATGAAACATTGTCTGTCGTTCACCTGGAAAACCTTGTCGATCACCGAAAAATCGATCGTCGGGCAGAGCATATCCTCGCCGATCCCCTCCACCAGATAGGTGTGCGGCTCGATCATCGTCTTGTCTTTATGGTACTGAAAATAGACCGACCCGATCGGATCAGCCGTGACCACTTCGATTTTCGGGTTCTTCTCTTTGAGGTATTTCGCCGTGCCGGAGACTGTCCCGCCGGTGCCGATCCCGCCCACGAACACATCCAGCTTCCCGCCGGTCTGTGCCCAGATTTCCGGGCCGGTCAGGCGGTAGTGGGCCTCGATATTATCCAGGTTGAAGTACTGCCCGACAAAGAACGAATTCGGGGTTTCGCGGGCGATGCGACGCCCGGTCTCGTAATAACTTTGCGGCGACTCGGCCGGCACCGCCGTGGGGCAGACATGCACCTCGGCTCCAAACGCCCGGAGCGTATCGACTTTCTCTTTGGACATTTTGTCGGGGATGGTCAGGATCGCCTTGAAACCGTTCACCGCCGCGTACATCGCCACCGCCGCGCCGGTATTGCCGGAGGTCGCCTCGACAATGGTCCCGCCCGGTTTCAGGTCGCCGCGCGAAATGGCCGCATCGAGCATGAATACCGCCATCCGGTCCTTGATCGAGCCGGTCGGGTTGAGAAACTCCGGCTTGACCAGCACGGTCGCCTTGACCCCCCGTTCTTTGGTCATCTTGTTGAGCCTGACCAGCGGCGTATTGCCGATCGCCCCTATGATATCATACTTCCAGAACTGCTTGTCTCTACCCAAGAGGTATCTCCTTCGTCGCCGTTTTGAGACATTTTCTACCTGTCTTCTCTATTCGCGGGAACTTTTGACGGTTGGCCGCGATATCAGACGGGTGAAACATACGTTTTCCAGGCCGGTAATGGAACCAAAAGGCCCAAAAAAAAGTTTGACAAGCGGTTGAATCGATCATAAGATGATCGCCCAGTACGAGCCGGTCACGCCAAAGTTCGTTAAAGGCGCGTAAGTATAAATGAGTCAGTCGGTTATCGACTGCAGTGCGATGAGGTGATGCAATGTATTGTGCCCAGTGCAATGAAAAGATCCAAAGCAAGCCGATTAAACAGGGCGCCGATTACTACTGTTCGCTCGAATGCGCCAATCTGGCCTCGGGGATCGAGGGTGGTGACACTGAGGATTACTACGATGAGGAGTCGGTTGACGAGTTCTTCGATGAGGAAGAAAATTAAATTCTGAGCTGATCGATCCGCTTTGGAAAAGCCGCCGGGCAGAAGCCGGGCGGTTTTTTTGTGCGCGGCACGTAACCTACGTGCCCGCCGGTTGGGGCAGGCAGGATGCCTGCCGCCCACAAAATTGGGTTCGTTTTGTTAAATTTAAAAAGTTTGCTTGCCTCGCCACCTCCAAGAAGTTGGCGCACGAGGACGTACGCCAACCACGAAACCTGACGGATCCTGAATTGGGTTCGATTTGCGCCGCATTTTGATTTTTCCCGATTGACCACCCTTTCGTCGCGTCGAGTCATGTAGGGCAGGTTTGTCCTCAAACCTGCCATCTTTTCCCTCCGCCAGGATGGCGGTTTCGAAGACGGAACCGCCCTACAAGAAATTGGGTTCGATTTGCACAGGATTTTTCGATTTCCGGTCGAATCGTCGCGTCGAGCGTAGTCGAGACGCGAATTGTCAAGCGCCGGGGCGCTTGACCTACAAGAGA
>JACRAV010000346.1 GCA_016213305.1 Candidatus Zixiibacteriota bacterium
AGCAATTGCCGCACACGCCGTATTTGGATTCGCAGGTCAGTACGGAACGGATGCGCACCATGTCGATTCCCGATTCTTCGATAGCGGCAGATTCTTCTTCCTTGATTTCCTGACCGGCGCCCACGATCAATTTTTCGTCGATCGGGTCGTACACGTCTTCGAGCGCCACGCGGCCGAGGATACGGTCGCGGAGCGATTCGATGATTTCCTCGCCTTCCTTCAGGGCGGAGACGTCCAGACCCAGAATGGTGCCGCAGTCGATCTCGCGGACGATCACATCCTGCGCCACGTCGACCAGACGCCGCGTCAGATAACCGGCGTCGGCCGTTTTCAGGGCCGTGTCGGCCAGACCTTTGCGCGCGCCGTGCGTCGAAATGAAGTATTCCTGCACGGTGAGGCCTTCGCGGAAGTTGGAAATAACCGGCGTTTCAATAATTTCGCCGATACCGCCGGTGATCTTCTTCTGCGGCTTGGCCATCAATCCGCGCATGCCGGCCAGCTGGCGAATCTGTTCTTTCGAACCGCGAGCGCCCGAATCGGCCATCATGAAGATCGGATTGAAACCCTGGTTGTCGGCGGCCAGATTGTTGAACATCATCTCGCCGACTTCGTTACTGGTGCGGGTCCAGGTGTCGATCACCTGGTTGTACCGCTCGCCGTTGGTGATCACGCCCTTTTCATACCGCTTGTGAATCTTGGATATTTCTTTGCGGGCATTGGTGATGAGATCAATCTTCTCATCCGGCACCAACAGGTCGTCGATCGATACCGTCACTCCGGCCCGGGTGGCGTACTCGAATCCGAGGGCCTTGAGCTTGTCCAGGAGCGTCACCGCGGCGGGCTGGCCGCAGAGCCAGTACGCGCGCGAAACGATATCCTCGAGCTTGCTCTTGCTGGCGGCTTCGTTGAAATATCCGAGCCGCTTGGGAATAATCGAATTGAAGATCAGCCGCCCGACCGTCGTATTGACGATTTGCCCGTCGATTCGCACGTTGATCAGCGTGTGCATCTCGATCGCCTTGAAATCGTGAGCCATGAGCGCTTCGGCAATCGAGACGAAATGTCGCCCTTCGCCGGTGGCCCCTTTACGGGCCTTAGTCAGATAGTAACAGCCCAGTACGATATCCTGCGACGGAATCGCGATTGGCCGGCCGGATGACGGCACCAGAATGTTGTTGGTGGCCAGCATCAGGACACGAGCTTCGAGTTGCGCTTCAAACGACAGGGGCACGTGGACCGCCATCTGGTCGCCGTCGAAGTCGGCGTTGAACGCGGCGCAAACCAGCGGATGGAGCCGAATCGCCTTGCCTTCCACCAGCACCGGATAAAACGCCTGAATGCCGAGACGGTGAAGCGTGGGGGCGCGGTTGAGCATCACCGGATGGTCTTCAATGATTTCTTCCAGAATATCCCAGACTTCCGGGCGCTCTTTTTCGACCAGTTTCTTGGCCGACTTAACCGTCTGCACATACCCCTTCTCTTCAAGCTTCTGAATAATGAACGGCTTGAACAGTTCGAGGGCCATGTTCTTGGGCAGGCCGCACTGATGCAATTTGAGTTCGGGGCCGACCACGATCACGGAACGTCCGGAGTAGTCAACGCGCTTGCCCAGCAGATTCTGGCGGAACCGACCCTGCTTGCCCTTCAACAGATCGGACAGCGACTTGAGCGGCCGCTTGGAATCGCCGCGCACCGAATGGGTGCGGCGACCGTTGTCAAAGAGAGCGTCCACCGCTTCCTGCAACATTCGTTTCTCGTTGCGCAAGATGACTTCCGGCGCCTGAATCTCGATCAGCTTTTTGAGCCTGTTGTTCCGGTTGATGACGCGTCGATACAAGTCGTTCAGATCGGAGGTGGCGAACCGGCCCCCTTCGAGCGGCACGAGCGGACGAAGATCCGGCGGAAGCACCGGAATGACATTCATACACATCCATTCCGGACGATTCTGCGAGTGGCGGAACGATTCGAAAATCCGCAGGCGCTTGAGCATATCTTTTTTGCGCTGGACCGAGGTTTCCACCCGGACCTTGGCGCGAAGCTCGGCGACCATTTCATCGATCTCGATCAGCTTGAGTAGTTCCCGAACGGCGTCGGCCCCCATCTTGGCTTTGAACTGCTTGCCGCCCTCTTCCAGATCGTTGTACTCCTCTTCGGTGAGCACATCCCCCGGCTCATAGGACGAATTGCCCGGATCGATCATGATATACGATTCGTAATACAGGATCTTTTCCAGTTCCCGGATCGACAGGTCGAGCATGTGGCCGATGCGCGACGGGAGCGACTTGAAATACCAGATATGGGAAACGGGCACGGCCAGTTCGATGTGGCCCATCCGCTCGCGGCGGACCTTGGACTGGGTGACTTCCACCCCGCACCGGTCGCAGACAATACCTCGGAATCGGATCCGTTTATATTTACCGCAGATGCA
>JACRAV010000352.1 GCA_016213305.1 Candidatus Zixiibacteriota bacterium
CGACTCGATGAAACCCTCCTCCCGATCAGTGATTTCGACGTTTCCGGACGGCCGTACCTGTCGTCCGGCTACGAGGCGTTTATCTATTCCGACCGCGGCGTCTATCGCCCGGGGGACACTGTTCATTTTGTCTCGGTTGTCCGTGGCATTGAAGCGTCGGTGCCACCGGTGTTTCCGTATTTCCTGACGATCTATGATAACCGGGGGCGCAAGTTCACCAGCACCCGTATGACAACCGAACGGGGGGCGGTGGGCGCCTATGACTTTGACATACCTGATTTTGCCGCCACCGGCAAATATAGCGTGATCGCCGAAATCGGCGAAAACCTGCAAATCGGTCGCGCCGAGTTTCTCATCGAGGATTTCATGCCGGATCGGATAAAGGTGACCGTTCGGACTCCGGCCGCCGAATACCAGTCCGGTCAGAGGTTATCAGTTGGAGTCGATGCGAAATATCTCTTTGGACCACCGGCCGCCTTTAATCAGGTCTCCGGACATCTGACGATCGAGCCGATGGATTTTGCCCCGGCCGGCTGGACTCAGTACACGTTCAGCGACCCGAATCGAACTTTCGCGAAGATGGAGATCGATCTTCGCGACACCCTTTTGGACGACACCGGCGGGCACAAGTACACTTACGATATTCCCGGGAAACTGCAGGCCCCTTCTGCTCTGAAGGCACTGATCGCGGCCACGGTGTCTGAGCAAGGCGGTCGTGGGGTTAGCGGATATAGTGAAGTGAAGATACATCCGTATCACCGGTATATCGGTATCCGCCGGAATGTCGAGGGCTGGGCCAAGATCAACGAGCCGGTGCAGGCATCGATAGTTGCCCTCTCGCCCGACAACAAGGCGGCTTCCGTTCCGCGTTACGACGTGCGTTTCTTTCGTATCGTCTACAACACCGTTCTCAAGAGGGACGGGCTTGGCATGTACCGGTATCAATCGGAGCGGAAGGAACAACTTATCGACTCGGCTCGAGTCGAGCTAACCGGTGAACCTGTTACTGTATCATTTACGCCGCACGACTATGGAAGATACGAAATTGTGGCCAGGGATGCCGAGGGTGGTCATAGGTCCGCCGTCTCGTTCTATGCCACGGGCTGGGGATTCGCTCCCTGGGCGATGACCAATCCGGACCGGATCGAACTGCAGTTGGACAAAAAGACGTATGTGGTCGGCGACAAAGCGATGCTTCAGGTCCGCGCCCCGTTCGGTGGAAAGCTGCTTTTGACAGTCGAAAAAGGCAAAGTGCTCGAGATGATTTCGCGTGATATCCCCGACAACACCGCGCAAATTGAAATCCCCGTGCGCAAGGAATACTTCCCTAACGCCTACGTGACCGCCGCGATCTTGCGGCCCGCAAATGCACTTGAGCCCAATATGCCGGCGCGCGCCTTTGGCATGTGTCCGATTGCCCTCTCGCTTGATTCCAAGAAGATCACTTTGAGTCTCGACGCCCCCTCAAGTATAAGACCCGCATCGTCGCTGACCGTGAAGCTCGCCACCGGTCTGCGTAAGGAGTCGATGGTCACGCTTGCGGCTGTCGATGCCGGCATACTTCAACTGACTGACTTTAGCGCTCCCGATCCGCTCACCTTCTTCTATGGAAAGAAACAACCCGGTTTAAAGCCGTACGATTTGTATTCTTTCCTTTACCCCGTGGCAAAACAATCATCAAGTCATCTCGGAGCCGGGGACAAAATGTTTGCGGCCAGTCGGCGACGGCACCTTAATCCAATAAACTCAAAGCGTGTTAAGCCGGTGGCCTTGTGGTCGGGTCTGGTGAAAACCGATGCCTTCGGACAGGCGCTCGTGACGTTTTCAGTCCCGGAGTTTAACGGCAAGCTGGTGCTGATGGCGGTGGGGGTGCAGAATGAGTTCTTCGGAGCCGCGACCAAAGATGTTACCGTGAGGGACAATATCGTTCTACAGGAGAGTTTTCCCCGTTTTGTCAGTCCGAACGATGTATTTGAAGGATTGATTACGGTTTTTAATAACACCGGAGTGCAGGCCGATGTCTCCGTGACTGCAACCGCCGACGGCCCCGTTGAGTTCGTGACACCGGCGACAAAATCGGTTTCTGTCGAGGCCAACCGGGAAGCGTCGGTGGTCTTTAAGATCAAAGCGGGGTTGGCGCCGGGCAATATCAAGTTTCATATCTCGGCTTCAACTGATAACGACAAATCATCACTCACCATCGATCTTCCCAATCGACCCGCGATACCTTTATTGACTCAGCGCGGATCGGGAATTGTCACCAAGGGGTCGCCGGCGGAGTACGCGTTCCCCGCCGATTGGCTGCCCGGCACCGGCCAGTTCGTGCTTAAGACGTCTTCCCTGCCCGCCGTGTCGTTTGCTTCACAGGTGCAATATCTGCTGTCGTATCCGTACGGGTGTGTCGAACAAACCACGTCGAGACTATTTCCGCTCTTGTATTTCAATGATCTCGTCAAGGTCGCCGATCCCTCGCTGTTTGGCGGCCGAGCGCCTGATTATTTCATCGCCGAGGGGATTCTAAAGCTCAACAGCATGTTTCTGCCCGATAAGTCGTTCGCCTACTGGCCCGGCACGAATCAGAGCAACAACTGGTCGACTATCTATGCTTCGCACTTTCTTACCGAGGCCTCAAAGGCGGGATACTATGTCGACAAGAAATTCCTAAAGCAAGTAAACGATCACTTGGAGGACATGGCCGCCGGTAAGGGAGTCAACAATCTGACCGACGTTCACCGCATCTATGCCGCCTACGTCCTGGCGCAGGCCGGGCGAATCGAACAGCGCGTGGTGACCTACTTGAAGCATGTTGATCCAGCGCCGCTCCCGGCATTTTCGCGGTATCAATTGGCCGGAGCACTGGCGCTCTCCGGAAGCACGGCCGAAGCGGGAAAACTGGTCCCTATTGATGTCCAGCCCAACCTGTTCGAACCGGAAACGGGCGGCGATTTCAATTCCTCGGTACGAACCGATGCCATCCTGCTCGAAACAATGCTGGCCATTGATCCGAACGGACCATCGACCGACATCGTAGCCAAATCTCTCATGGAGCGGGCCCGAGCGGGGCAATGGTACACAACTCAGGACAATGCCTTCGCTCTTATGGCGCTCGGAAAGTATTTCAAGCACAAGTCCCGGTTTGGATACACCGGCTCAATTCGGATCGAAGGTGACAGAACCTACGCGATCGATTCCACCGGATTCAGTCTGACGCGCAAGGATCTGGCCGGCAGGCGAGTGACCGTGTCCGTAAACTCGGGTGACGGTACGTGCTTCTATTACTGGCAGGCAAGCGGCGTTCCGGCCAACCACGCGGCGCCGGAGTTTGACCACGGTATGACGGTGAGGCGGGAGTTCCTGGACGAAGACGCCCGGACGGTCGATTTGAAGAACGTCAAGCTGGGCAGTCGGGTGGTTTGTGTGATTACCGCCGAAAGCACGTCCAAGTTCCTGCAGAATGTGGTGATCAACGACCTGTTGCCGGCCGGCTTTGAGATTGAAAACCCGCGACTCAAGACCACGCCGCGGCTTTCCTGGATACCGAATCAGGGACATGCGATCGACTATCAGGATATACGCGATGACCGACTCCTCATCTTCACCAATCTCTATCCCAACGACAAAGTCAAATACCATTACAGTCTGAGGGCAATCTCGGCCGGCGTATTCAGAGTCCCGCCGGTGGCGGCGGAGTGCATGTATAATCCGCTCATTGCCTCCAGCGCTTCATCGGGAACGGTCCTTATATCGAGATGACGCTATGAAGTGGTTGGTGGAAATACTCCGATCGGGATATGAACGTTGGAAAAGCGGCAAGGCGTTTCGTCGCATGGCGATTATTGGTGCCACTCTCGCGGCGATTGTGAGTATCCTCAACTGGATCGTCTTTCCTTTGCCAACCGACCGGCTCCATCCGCCAACGTCGACCTTCATCTTCAGCCGCGAGGGTCGGCTCTTGAATCGCTTTGCTTCACGAGACGGGTACTGGCGCCTGCCCGTACCCCTCAGTCAAATCTCACCGCTCATGGTGAAATCGGTGCTGACGAATGAAGATCGATGGTACTATTGGCATCCGGGATTCAACCCCGTGGCCTTGGTAAGTGCGGCTCTTACCGACATCAAGGCCGGCCGGATTGTCCGAGGTGGTTCCACGATCAGTATGCAGGTGGCGCGGATGATGGAGCCGAAAGAAAGAACGATTCCCAACAAAATTGCGGAAATCTATCGGGCATTGCAACTGGAGATGCGATATTCCAAAAAGGAACTGTTGGAGCTGTATTTCAATCTGGCGCCCTACGGAGGGAACATTGAAGGTATTGGAGCAGCTTCGTATTTGTACTTCGACAAACCTCCGTCGCAGTTGACACTTTCGGAAATAGCCATACTCACGGCCCTGCCGGCATCGCCTACGAGATTCCGTCCTGACAAGAACTTGGACCTCTGCGCCGCGCGACGAGCGAGAGTGCTTGCAACGCTCGCACGAGCGAACGTCATATCGTCCGCCGATTATGCTCAGGCGCTCAGGGAAGAAATTCCCGTCACTCACACGTCGGCTCCTGTCGCGGCGCCGCACTTTTGTCAGACGGTGATGGCGGCCCACCCGGGAACCAGTAAGATCATTTCGACCATTGATTATCGCCTTCAGATCATCTGTGAGCGCTTGGCGCGAAACTACCAGGCCCAGCTGGCCGAAAAGGGCATTCATAATCTTTCAGCCGTGGTACTGGATAACCGGACCGGGGAACTTCTGGCAATGATCGGCTCGGCTGATTTCGGAGATACCGAGAATCACGGTCAGGTCAACGGGGCGCTTGCTCCCCGCTCGCCGGGGTCGGCGCTCAAACCATTTGTCTACGCGATCGGCTTTGAAAAGGGGCTGATTACTCCGGCACTCAAGGTTGAGGACCTGCCGATAAACTATGCCGGATACATTCCAATCAATTACGATGAACAATATCATGGAATCGTATCAATATCCGAGGCCCTTATTCAATCGCTTAATGTCCCGGCCGTGAATCTCACGTCGCGGGTCGGATTGACAACGCTTGTGGGCGCTCTCAAAGCGGGCGGCATTTCTACGCTTACCCGGAAAGATGCCGATTACGGACTGCCTCTCATACTTGGATCCGGCGAGGTGAATCTGGTCGAGCTGAGTAATCTCTACGCCACGCTTGCCCGCGGCGGGAACTTTCTCCCGGTACGGACTCTGAAAAGCGAAAACGAGTCCCGACCGGCCCGCGTCTTTTCGCCTCAGTCATCGTATCTCGTAACCCAGATACTTGCGGAATTGAAGCGCCCGGACCTTCCTTCCAGTTGGGAGTTCACACCCAACCTTCCGCGCGTAGCATGGAAGACCGGTACGTCGTATGGCCGCAAGGACGCCTGGGCGGTTGGATACGACCCGGATTACACCGTCGGCGTATGGGCCGGGAATTTTTCGGCCGAAGGTTCGATTGCCATTGTAGGCGCGGATATTTCGGCTCCGCTCATGTTCGACATATTCAATCAACTGCGGCAAAACGGCCAGAATCATTGGTTCGAAATGCCGCCCGGGATAGAACTTCGGGCCGTCTGCGCTGTCAGCGGACAGGTGGTCGGTGAGGCATGTCCCGACAAGATCGGTGAGTGCCATATTCCCGGCGTTTCTCCTTCGACCGTATGCACCGTGCACCACGAAAGACTGGTTGACCGTTCGACCGGTAACGCCCTGTGCACGCGTTGTGCGTCGGGAAAAGAGGTCGGGAAGATGGTTGTCGAAAGCTGGCCACCGAGAATGTCGGCTTGGTTATTGTCCAAAGGGATGCTGGCCGCCGCGCCTCCGCATAATCCCGACTGCGGCAGTGAACTGGCGGGCGATGGTCCCGTTATTACTTCGCCTGAGAGGGACGCGGTCTTTATCCTCCGTCCGAAATCACCAAAGGCATATCAACAGATTCTGTTCCAGGCGTCGGCACCGGCCGATGCGAGACGCGTGTATTGGTTCTTGGACGGTCAATTTTTCGCCTCGGCTTCAAATGACAGCGCCGTCTTCTACGCTCCGGTGACGGGAAAACATGAATTGCTGTGCTTGGACGTGTACGGACGCTCCAGTTGTCTGACATTCCGAGTCGAGTGACTTTGCATTCTGTGCATCTTGCCACGTGTCTTCAAGCCGGCGGCCTGGCAGAAACGGGACAAACAAGTTGAATGGTTCAGTGGTGTGAGGTTGCCAATCATAGGGGCGCAAAGTCTTTGAGGATTGGAGACACTTTGCAAGATCGCAACTGCTTCTTTAACCTGGCGCACGCACGAAAACAAGGCGCTTTCAACGGGCCAAGTTCTGCGTTTCGAATAACCAAGAATATAGTAAGCGATTGATTAACAGCACCTTATGAAGATGGCGGGGTTGACGAGACTCGAACTCGCGACCTCCTACGTGACAGGCAG
>JACRAV010000361.1 GCA_016213305.1 Candidatus Zixiibacteriota bacterium
ACCTGCGATGACGGTATCTTCTGGTCAAAACCGTCAATGAATCGCCAGATAATCGTTCCCGCAGGGATGAACTCGTCGGCAAAACACCCGATGCCATGAATGGTGCTGGGTCCGATCTTGGTCTTCACAAGTAGCATGTGGGTCACTTTCCTCGTACAATGTTGTGGCGAATTTGCCACAAAATCGATGTATGTCAACCGATTTTTACGCGCGACGGGTCACCCCGGATCGCGGGAGTCCGGGCGCAGGTCAGATCGGGCCAGAGCTGGGTCGATCGGCGTCATGACAGGACCCTGCTGAGATACTGAACGACCCGTTCTGCAGTCCGGCCGTCCCAGAGGTCCGGGATCCGGCCAATCTTCTGCCTGCCTTCCATGATCGATCGGACTGCGGCCAGGATGGCCTGCGGGTCGGTGCCCGCCAGAACATTGCTTCCCACCTCGACCGTCACCGGCCGCTCAGTGTTCCGGCGCAGAGTCACACAAGGAACCTGCAGATAGGTGGTCTCTTCCTGCACTCCGCCCGAGTCGGTGAGCACGAAGAGGGCATCCGACTGCAATCGCAGAAAGTCAACATATCCGAGCGGTTCGATGATACGAAGAGGGCCTCCGACCGCATTATCAACACCCGTGAATTGTGGCAGTCCCTTGCGGGTTCGGGGATGGCATGGGAATATTACCGGGACGGTTGACCCAATTTGGACGGCCGTCTGCACGAGGGAAGCGAGGATGGCGGGGTCATCGACATTGGATGGACGGTGCAGAGTCAGGACCGCATATTTCTTTGGCTCAAGCCGCAACTCATCGAGTATGAGGGACTTGCGGGATTCCGCCCGGGCGTGCACCAGTGAATCGATCATGATGTTGCCACAATAGCAGAGCTTGGTCGCATCGACTCCCTCCCGTGCCAGATTGGCTTGACCCGACGGCTCGGACACAAACAGGTGGTCGGCGACACGGTCGATGAGAATCCGGTTGATTTCCTCCGGCATGTCGTAATCGAAGCTTCGCAGACCGGCCTCGACATGGGCGATGCTGATCCGCATTCTGGCGGCCACCAGCGCACCCGCCAGCGCCGAATTGACATCCCCGAATACCGCCACCAGATGTGGCTGGAGTTCCAGGAACACCTTTTCGAGTTCCACCATCATTCCGGCTATTTGCTCGATGCTGGTGCCCGCGTCGACGCCCAGACAGGCATACGGCGAAGGCAAGCCAAGCTGGTCGAAAAAAATACCTGACAAGCCGTAGTCGTAGTGCTGGCCGGTGTCGACAAGGTACGTGTCGAACTGCTCCCGATGACGCTGGAGGATGCGCCACAACGGCGCCGCCTTGACCATGTTGGGGCGCGTGCCGACCACCAGTACGACCCGGTGCATCACGCTGGAATCTCTTGAAGGGGGCCTGACAATGAGAACACAGCCATGAAACTACGACACCGCCCGATGCATGGCAACGGCTTTCCAGCTTTTCACAGCCGGGTTTTGTCGAATCCGACAGGAAAATATGTTGCTCCGTCCAAAGCAGGCGGCCTATCATAATTCACGCGTTCAATAATGATTCGCGACCGGTTAAGCCGGAAGGAGGAGGTCATCATGAGAAAGTTATTGTGGGCGCTGGCGGCCATGACGCTGGTTTCGTGCACCAAGAAAGATTATGTGGGCGAAGAATTTGCCCCCACCGACCGGGTCGATCAGTTTTTCGCGGCGAGTGATGTTACCCGCGAATACAAGGTTATGGGGTATATAGTCGCCTCCGCCCCGGACATGGTCAGCGCCGAAAAGATGCACAAAAAACTGGTGGAGAAGGCCCACAAGGTGGGCGCCGACGGGATTATCGTCGAAGGTCTGGAGCGGTACACCGCCGGCTCCAATACCAGCTACTCGGAGAGCACCGAACAGAAAGTTGACAAGAAGGGTAAAGCCAAGACCGTCACCACCGGTTCGAGTTCAACCAACTCCGAAGAAAAGAAACAGATCAAGGCGACGCTCATCAAATACAAATAGCCGGTCGCCGATACCGTGGCGGTGTTGCAGTGTGAAACACTTTATCGTCGAGATCATCTACTCCCGGCCGTTCGAGGAAATCTCGGAGGTTGTGCCCGATCATCGCGCATATCTTCAGACCGGGTACCAGCGCGGCCTTCTCTTGATGTCCGGCCCGCAATCACCGCGTGTGGGAGGAATTTTGATCGCCCGTGGCGAGACCCTGGAAGAGATTCGGGATTTTTGTGACCGAGACCCGTACGCCAAGGCCGGTGTGGCGACCCATCGGATTATCGAGTTCATCCCAATGAGCTATCAGCCGTATCTGGAGCCATGGGCCACAGGTAAGTAGCAAGAAGTCGCCGCCGCAACTAATTATAACACAACATCTTAAATATTTTCACTTCCCTGCCAACTTTCCCCCTTGACAAGAGGTCGGATTTTGTCGATATATTAACTAACTGTTTAGTTTAACTGCATGGTTAATAATTATGAAACGAATTGAAACGGACACTGGTCTTAATACCTCTGACGATTCGACCCGAGAGCGGATTGTGAAATCGGCTCGCGAGGAGTTTGTCGCCCACGGTTTCACCGGCTCCCGCGTGGAACGGATTGCCAAACAGGCCGGGGTCAACAAGGCGATGATCTACTATCACTTCAAGTCGAAGGAGAACCTTTATCACGCCGTAGTTGAGGAGACGCTGTCTCACTCGTTTGAACGGCTTCATCGGCGGGTCAGCGATACCGCCAATCTGGAGGATGCGCTTCGCGAGATAGTCACCACCCATACGGAGCTGATGACGGGGTTTGAAGGGTTCCGCCCGATCATGTTGCGCGAACTGGCTAACCCGTCGAGCGAGTTTCTGGACCGTCTTGCGGCGATCATTGTCAATTCTGGCTTACCTGCCACCATACGGCGGCGGATCGAGAGCGGCATCAAGGTGCGGGCGATCAGGCAGGTGGACATTCGCCAGGCGGTGACCGCCTTTATGGCGATGAGTATCGGTTACTTTCTGATGGCCCCACTGTCGGAACGGATATTCCAGGTGTCCGACCCGGACAAATTTACCGAGGATCGCAAGAAGGCGGTCCCGGACATATTTCTGAACGGGATTAGAACGAGATAAGAGTATGAGAATTATGGTTATCATTTTAGCGGCGGTGATGTTGGCGGCCGGTCTGTCGGCCAGGGAGCTGACGCTTTCGCAGGCCCTCAGCCTGGCACGTGAGCATGCCTTTACACTGAAAAAGGCAGACGCGGCTTCCGAGGCGGCGATAGCAACGAGAGCGGCGGCCAGATCGGAACGGTGGCCGACCGTGAGCTTGGCGGCGGGGAGTATCTATCTTGACGATGTTCCCCAAATATCCCTCGGCCCGCTTTCTCCCCGCCCGTTTGGCAGTAAAGAATCGTACCAGACGGATGTTCGGGCCAGCTTGCCGCTCTGGACCGGTGGACGCATCGGCGGCGGTGTTGATCTGGCTCAGGCGGGGCTCGAATTTCAGCAGGCGTCGGCGAAAGGCGACTCCGACCGGCTCGACCTGACCGTCTGGAGCGAGTATTTCGGACTGGTGCGGGCACAGCAGTTGGTCGAGGTGGCGGAGGCGTCGCGCAAGAGGGCGCAGATTATAGCGTCAAATGTTCAATCACTCTTCGATGCCGGCGCGGCTGATTCGATCGACCTGAATGAGGCGCACTTGGCGCTGGTTCGAGCCGCGGCGGGTGTTACTCAGGCAGGGATTCAACAACGCTCTGCGGGGATACGTCTTGCGGTTCTAACCGGGCTTGATCCCTCGGATTCTCTGGCCGCCATTCAGGAAACGCCGGAGCCGGATTTTTCTGGTGAGACCGGGTCGCCGCAAATCTCGACAACCAAGAGCGAGCTAAGAGCGGCCCAGGCGGGCACTACTATCGGCCGGGCGCGAGTCAAATTGACGGCCGCTGATCTCTACCCCACGCTGACGGCTTTCGGCGGGTATTCGTACGGCAAGCCAAATCAGGACCGGTTCAACAACAGCTGGAACGACTACTGGACGGTCGGCGCCAATCTGAACTGGTCGTTCAATCTAGGGGGAAAATCGATTCAACGTCGAAAGTCGGCCCGCTATGAATTGGCCGGCGCGCAGATCGATCAGGACCGGATAACCGAGCAGGTGAACCGCGAGGCGCGTCTGGCGGCCGAACAGGTGCGCCTGATGTTCGACAAATATCAGACCGCCCGCACCGAGTATGATCTGGCCTCGACACAGTACCGTCTGGCGCACGACCGCCATCGCAACGGCGATCTGTCCTCCAATCGATTACTCGAAATAGAAACCGGGTTGACCTCGGCGCAATCGGCCAAAGCGGCCAGTCAGGCGGATTACTGGATGGCGCTGGCTCTCTGGTACTATGCGACCGGTTCCACACGACTTCAGGAAGGATTGTAATATGCGTTCTATTTATGTCTATCCACTTGTGCTAATTGGGCTTTTTGCCAGCGGGTGCGGCAACTCCAAAGACGGGGCCGGCAGTTCGGGATTTATTGAAGCCGATGAATCGGTCATCTCGTCTGAGACCGGCGGACAGGTTCAAAAGCTGAATTTCACCGAGGGAACGGCCGTGCGCTCGGGAGACACTCTGCTGGTGATCGACTCCAGCAAACTTCATCTGCAACTGGCGTCACTGAAAGCGGCGCGCCAGGTGACCGAGGCCTCCCTTGCAACCGCACGGCTGGCGGTGGAGCGCTCGCGCAAGAGTGAAGAGTTCGCCACGGCGGAAAAGGATCGGGTGGGGCGGCTGATCAAGTCCGGGTCGGCGACCCAGAAGCAATTCGACCAACTGAATTACGAGGCGGCCCAAGCCGCCAACGCCCGGCAGACGGCGGAAGCGAACGTGGCCACCACGCGCGCCCAGTTGGAGAAAACCGACGCCGATATCGCCACGCTCGATCGCCAGTTGCGGGACTGCACCCCGCTCGCGCCGATCAACGGTGTGATTACCGAGAAGTATGTGGACGCTGGCGAACTGGTGGCGCCGGGGAAGGCGATGGCGAAGATTGCCCGCCTTGATTCGGTCTGGGTGAAAGTGTACCTGACCTCCGACGAGTTTGCCAATGTCAAGATCGGGGACGCCGCGGTGGTCAACACCGAAGCCGGCGGCAAAGAGTTTTCCGGAACCGTGGTGTGGACGTCATCGGAATCGGAGTTTGTCCCCAAGAATGTGCAGACCAAAGAATCGCGTTCCGATCTGGTGTACGCAGTGAAGGTGCGGGTGCCGAACACCGACCGCTCCCTGAAAATTGGCCAGCCGGTGTATGTTCATGTGACTTCCAAATGAGCTACCTGGTGCTGGACGGATTGTCCAAGTCATACGGCAAGGTTCCGGCGTTGCGCGATTTTTCGCTGACGGTGGAAAAGGGTGACATCTTCGCGCTGGTCGGACCCGACGGCGCCGGGAAAACCACCGCCTTGCGTATCGTCTGCCAGTTGATTGTCGCCGATGCGGGCCGAGTCTTTCTCGACGGCCACAATCTGGCGGAACGATTCGATGCGCTCAAATCAATTCTCGGATACATGCCGCAGACCTTTTCGCTGTATCAGGATTTGTCGGTCGAAGAGAATCTGATATTTTTCGGCGGGATGTATGGAGTGACGGGCGAGGCGTATCGCGCCCGCCGCGACTACCTGTACGGCTTTTCCAATCTGGGGCCGTTTGCGGATCGCCGCGCAGGAGCGCTTTCCGGCGGCATGAAACAGAAGCTGGCTCTCTCCTGCGCGCTCATGCACGACCCGCATCTGCTGATTCTCGACGAGCCGACCACCGGCGTCGATCCCCTGTCACGCCGCCAGTTCTGGGAAATCCTTTTGCATTTCAGGTCGCAGGGGACAACCATTGTCGTGTCCACGCCGTACATGGACGAGGTCGCGCGGGCGGACCATGCGGCGTTCATGTTCGGCGGGCGGCGACTTTCGGTCGGGACCCCGTCTGATCTGGCGGCGCAGTTCGATGGCCAGGTGCTTTTCCTCGATCTCGAACCAAGCTCGACACTGATCGACAAGTTAAATACCATCGACGGTCTCTCGGCGCGGCGTTTCGGGTCGGCGATGCATCTGTATATCGCGAAGGATCAATCACCCGCCCGCTTTGCCGGTCCCCTGGCCTCGCTGGGTATCGACACCACACTTATACGACCGGCGTCCCCCTCGCTTGAAGATCGCTTCATTCAACTCATGGAGACGGGCGCATGACTGAACGGGTGGTGGTTGATCTGGATCATCTGACCCGCCGCTTCGGCTCGTTCACGGCGGTGGATCAAATTTCGCTTGAGGTGTACGAAGGCGAGATATTCGGTTTTCTGGGGGCCAACGGCGCCGGCAAGACGACGGCGATCCGAATGCTGTGCGGCCTTCTCCTGCCAACTTCGGGTGGCGGCCATGTGGCCGGGTTTGACGTGCTCACCCAGTCCGAGCAGATCAAGAAGAGTATCGGGTACATGTCGCAGAAATTTTCGTTGTATGTCGATTTGTCGGCGCGGCAGAATCTTGAGTTTTACGGAGCGGCGTACAATCTTGATCGCCGCACGCTGGCCGATCAGATCGCCGCTTTGACCCAGCGGTTGAGCTTAGGCGAGTTTATCGACCGCCCGGCCGGATCGCTCCCGGTGGGATGGCGTCAGCGACTGGCGCTGGCCGCCGCACTGTTGCACAAGCCGCGTATCCTGTTTTTGGACGAACCGACCGGCGGCGTCGATCCGGTTTTCCGCCGAACGTTCTGGGGCCTCCTCTACCAGCTGGCTGAGGAAGGGGTCACCATTTTCGTCACCACTCACTACATGGACGAAGCCGAGTATTGCAACCGGATTTCCATCATGCACGCCGGGCGAATAATCGAGATGGGGCGGCCGTTCGACTTGGTGCGCGACCACGGGGCGGCTAATCTCGAAGACATGTTCATCAACCTGATCCGCGCGCAGGAGACCACCGGTGCAACGCATTAAATTCATTGCGCGAAAGGAACTGTACCACATCCTGCGCGACCCGCGCTCCCTTATGATCGTGTTCGCCATGCCGGTGATGATGACATTCCTGTACGGCTACGCGATCAACATGGATATCGAGCATGTGACGCTGGCGGTGGTGGATCAGGACAAGACCGCCGATTCGCGCGATCTGGTTTCACGGTTCTACAATTCAGGATATTTCGACCGTCCCGCGGTCGCGCCCGATCTGTCCGATATCGAGCAATTATTCCGTTCGGGGCGGGCGGCCGCGGTGCTTATTGTCCGTCCGGGATTCGGCTCGGCTTTGACCCGGCACGAGAAGTTCGATCTGGGGCTGGTGATTGACGGCGCCGATGCGTCGCTGGGCGCGGCGGTGCAGGCCTACACCACGGCGCTGGTGAATCAATATCAGATTGATAAATTGCCGATCGGCACTCACCCGCCCGGCGTGTTTATTTCCCGGCAGGTCCTGTATAACCCCGATCTCAAATCGTCGCATTTCTTTGTCCCCGGCCTGCTGGGGGTGATTCTGATGACGATTTCCGCGCTGTTGACCTCGATCACCATCGCCCGTGAAAAGGAAACCGGCACACTCGAACAGTTATTGACCACGCCGGTCACGGCGCGTGAAATCCTGATCGGCAAGCTGTTGCCGTACGTGGTGATCGCCTTTCTCGACGGCGCGCTGATTGTGACGTTTGCGACGCTTATGTTCGACGTGCCGTTTGTCGGCTCGCATCTTCTGCTGGTCTTGTTCGGGTTCATTTATGTCGCGACCGCCCTGTCGCTTGGTATTTTGATTTCTTCCGTGACCAAAACCCAGCAGGTTGCGATGATGCTCGCGCAGACGACGACGCTGTTGCCGGCGGTCATGCTTTCCGGGTTCATCTTCGCCATTCGCAATATGCCCGTGCCGCTCCAGGCGATCAGTTACATCGTACCGGCGAGATACTTTGTACGGATTATTCGCGGCATCATGCTCAAGGGAGCGAGTATCGAGGTCCTGGCGGCACAGGCGGCGGCGCTGGTGGGATTGATGGTTCTGTTCATGTTTCTCGCGGCCCGAAAATTCTCAACGAGGATCGGATAAGCGGTATGCGGTCGTTTATAGGTCTGCTTCGCAAAGAGTATATCCAGATTTTCCGGGACAAATTCATGCTCCGGCTGATATTCATCATGCCGGTCATGCAGTTGATCGTGCTGGGGTATGCGATCAACACCGATGTCAAACGAATTCCGATCGACGTGTACGACTACGATCAGAGCGCCCTCTCCCGCCAGCTGGTGGAGGCGCTCAAGGCGGGGGACTATTTTACGCCCAGCTTCCGCCTGACCGCCGACGAAAAGGCCCCGCTCTGGGACCTGGATCACCGGTTCAAGGATGGCCACGCGGACATGGCGCTTATCATCCCGTCCCATTTTTCCGAACGCCTGACGCAGAAGGACAGCGTGACAGTCGGACTGGTGGCCGACGGCTCCGACGCCAACGGTGCGCGCTCGGGGATCGGGTATGCCTCGCAGATTGTCCGGTCGTATTCCAAACAGGTGACCGGCATGGAGCCGCTCTTTGAAGTGCGCTCCACCTTTCTTTTCAATCCGGAGTCCGAATCGAAATACTTCATGATCCCCGGTGTGGTGGTCACCTTGCTGACGATGGTCAGCATGATGCTCACGGCCATGGCGATTGTGCGCGAACGCGAGATGGGGACGCTCGAACAGGTGCTGGTGACGCCGATTCATCCGGTGGTCCTTTTGATGGGAAAGGTCACGGCTCTGGCGATCCTCTCGATTCTCGAGATGTCGATTGCGCTGGGAATCGGGATGCTCTGGTTCGGCGTGCCATTTGCGGGATCGTTCCTCTTATTGTTCGCGCTTTCCGGGCTGTACCTGCTGACCACCCTCGGACTGGGAATGTTTTTCTCGACGGTGACCTCGACCCAGCAACAGGCGATGTTCATGGTCTGGTTTTTCTCGATATTCACCATGCTCACCTCCGGATTTTTCACCCCGATCTCCAATATGCCGAACTGGCTCCAGCAGGTAACTATCGTGAACCCGATGAGGTATTTCCTGGTTATAGTGAGAGGAATTATTATGAAAGGATCAACCCTCGCCGATTTGTGGCCGAATGTGATCGCGCTGATCATATTCGGGATCACGCTGTTTGTCTTTTCGACGCTGAGGTTTCACAAACGGGCGGCGTGAAAGTTGCGGTCGGCCGGGAGGCGTACCCCACCCAGCGGGTGGGGATTCCTCACGCCCGATTTGGCAAGACCCCACCCGTTGGGTGGGGTACATTTCGGGACAACACAACGCCGTCGCGCCTGGAAGCATGACGGCACGAATGACCAGTTCAGGAAAGGATATCAGATGAGCGGCATTGTAAGCGTTGGCGTTCCCGCCCCGGGGTTTGCCCTGCCCGATCAGAATGACCACACGGTCAAGCTGGCCGATTACAAAGGGAAGTGGGTGATTTTGTACTTTTACCCCAAGGATGACACACCCGGATGCACCACCGAGGCGTGTGAGTTCACCGACGGCCTCAAATCGCTTGAAAAGCTGAATGCGGTGGTGCTCGGCGTCAGCGCCGACTCGACCGAAAGCCACCGGAAGTTCATCAAGAAGCACAGCTTGAAAGTCACGCTGTTGAGCGATGTCGATCATGCCATGATGGAGAAATACGGCGTCTGGCAACTCAAGAAGAATTACGGCAAGGAATCGATGGGGATTGTGCGGACGACCTATCTGATTGACCCGGACGGCAAGGTGGCGAGAGTCTGGGAAAAAGTGTCGGCCGCGGGTCATGCCGAAGTGGTGAAAGCGGCGCTGGCGGAACTGAAGAAAAAGTAGAACCGCCATGCGAATACTCGTTTCCGGTTCCAGCGGGTTTATCGGGTCGGCCCTTGTGCCATATCTGACCGGTCATGGACATGCTGTCTCCCGGCTGGTTCGAAAGAAGGAACGCGACAACGATATCGTCTGGGACCCGGATCGTGACTTGCTTGATTCCCGGTCGCTGGACGGATTCGACGCCGTGATTCATCTGGGCGGAGTGAATATTGCCGCGCGACGGTGGACCACCTCGTTCAAACGGGCAATCTGGGACAGCCGAATTCGTAGCACCGAATTGCTGGTGAACCGCGTTCTGGCTGTCCCCCGCCGACCACAGGTGTTTATTTGCATGTCGGCGGTCGGGTACTACGGCGATCGCGGGAATGAAGTACTCACCGAGTCGTCTTCCCCCGGAAATGACTTTATGGCGCAGTTGTGTGTCGCGTGGGAGAAGGCGACCCAACCATTGGCGGCAAGAGGGGTGCGGGTGGTGAATCTTCGTACCGGCCTTGTCCTTTCGGCCAAAGGGGGCGCGCTCAAGAAGATGCTTTTGCCGTTCAAGCTTGGTTTAGGTGGGCGGCTGGGCTCCGGCAATCAATACTGGAGCTGGATCGCGCTTGATGACTTTGTCGCTGGGGTTCAATTTATCCTGGGCAATTCGTCGGTGGCCGGACCGGTCAATATGGTGGCGCCGAATCCGGTGACCAATCGTGAATTTGCGCGGATTCTGGGTGAAGCGTTGCACAGGCCGGCCGTTTTCCCCCTGCCGGCGCCGGTTATTCGGATCGTATTCGGAGAAATGGGGGATTCGTTGTTTCTAACCGGGCAAAGGGTGACGCCCAAGACGCTGGAGCGGTCGGGATTTCAGCATCTGTATCCCACTCTGGATGCCGCTTTTGGGCGGGTCTGACTGCCCACTACCTTTCGTTTCCCATCGCCTCCCCCCTTGACGGCTATCGGGGGGTGATGTATCTTTTAGTCAACATTCCCTTTTGATTCTGGAGATGTCATGCTAAAACAACTGGCAATCGTTTTTGTAATGCTTCTTTTGGCGGGGTCGGTCTTCGGCGGCTCCGGCACCGTCACGCTCAAGAACGGCAAAGAATACAAAGGCGTCGCCTACTCGGTTGACACTACCGACGACGTGCTGATTATCGAGCAGGGCGGCTGGATACAGAAGATTCTTCCTGAGAGGATCGAGCGGGTGATTGACAGCGACGGCCGCGACGTGACTACTGAGATTCTCGCCGCACTGAGATATCAGCCGTCCATTGAGTCCCCGACGCCCGCCACTCCGGAAGTGAAACCGGCTCCGCAGGTGACGGCGTCAACCCCGCTATCCGATAATTCCCGCCAACGGTATCGACGGCACCGTATCGGCAAACCATTTGACGTTGCCTTCGGCGTGAGAGGAAACTACACCGTTCCCTTTGGCGATTATTACGAGGGGTTTACGTCGGGACTTGGCTTCGAAGGCGACCTCCGGATTCAGGTGAGCGATGAAATGGCGCTGATGTTTCTGGTGTCCAGATCGGGCATGAAGGTGGGAGAGATGCCTCCCCTTTACCCCATCTGGCCGTACGTGCTCGACCGGATTGATCTTTCCATGTCGGCGATGCGATACTATGTTGGGCTGATGCAAACGGGGCGGACGGGGAGTCGTCGCGACACACCCGATCTCTGGTATGTCTATTTTGCGATCGGCGCGGTGGCTCACCGCGCCAAAGCCACGATATATGCGCATGACTTTAACACGCTCCAGCCATATATCTTCGTCGCCGAGCCGACCACCGACACCCGTTTTGGCAATCTGTTTGGCGCCGGGTATATCATC
>JACRAV010000348.1 GCA_016213305.1 Candidatus Zixiibacteriota bacterium
GTGGTGACCAACGCCCTGCGGCTGAATCGCGTCAAATTGTAGCTACCTTTGCGGTCGCTTTCTGAGTAACTTTGGACAATAGAGATGTCGAAACCACGGGGGTTTCGACCTGCAAAACGTCCGTCGTGTCGAGCGTGGTCGAGACACGATTTTCGGTTTAACTGCGACAATGTCGCATCTCGACTACGCTCGATGCGACGAAGAGTTTCGATGCGACGAAGATGGTCGAGGTGATGATTTTAGTAGGTCGGGTTGCGCCGTCCGCCAACAGGCGGACAAGCTACCCGACAAGAATGCGTCAGGCGAGGACGCCTGACGCCACGGAAATCGAACTATGAACCTGTCCTCGCGAAGAGCATTCATTCTATTTCTGGTGATGGTGGTCTTCCTGCTGGCCCAGGCGGCCTGGTGGGTGGTGCTGATGGCCCGGCTGGTCGCGGAAAATGTGCGGGTTGCCACAGAGCTGAACGGGTCGCCGGAATATATAGAACAGATTCATCAGCAGGCAACTCAGCGACAAATCATGGTGGGGATGGAGGGTGCGTTCTTCATCATCGTCTTCGCGTTTGGAGTCTGGCTGATGTACCGGGCGCTGGTGCGGGCCGAGGAACTCAAGTTTCATCAGCAGAATTTCATGCTGGCGGTGACCCACGAGTTGAGAACGCCGCTGGCCTCGATGCGCATCTATCTGGACACCCTGCAATCGCCCAAAATTTCGCCGGAGAAGAAACAGGAGATCATTCCCCGGCTCCGTGAAGACACCAGCCGGCTCGACAAGATGGTGCAGGATGTGCTGGAGGCCGGGCGGTTCGAGCGGCACGGACATCACTTAAACCCCGACCGGTTCAACTTGAGCGCGCTGGTGCGCGAACGGGCCGAAGCGCTGGATAGAGCGCCGTCGAAAGTGCCGAAAGCAGTCATCGCGGATATCGAAGACAACATAGAAATCATAGGCGATGCGCCGGCCTTGGGGCGGGCGCTGGATGCCATTCTCGAAAATACTCTGCGCTATCATGATGGCGGCCGCGTTGAAGTGGCGGTCAAATTGCGAAACGCCGGCGGAAAAGCGGTCATCGAAATCTCAGATAAGGGAATTGGTCTGGACAGGAAGGAACTGGCGCGGGTGTTCGACCGGTTTTATCGGGTCGGCGATGAAATGACCCGGCACACCTCGGGCACCGGGCTTGGACTGTATCTCTGCCGCGAAATCATCCGCGCCCACGGCGGCAAAGTGGCGGCGGAATCGGATGGCCCCGGCAAAGGGTCGCGGTTTATCGTTACGTTAAAGGTGGTGAGCTGATATGAAGACGATTTTGCTGGTCGAAGATGACCGGAATCTGGCCGACGGGTTGATTCTCAATCTTGAAGCCGAGGGGTACCAGGTGGTGCATGTGGCCGACGGCCTTGGGGCCTTCGACACTTTTGCCAAAGGGAATTTCGATATCGTATTGCTCGATATCATGCTCCCCGGCAAGGACGGACTGTCGATCTGCAAACAGATGCGCCAGTACGGATACACGCTCCCCATTCTATTTCTGACGGCGCGCGATGAAACCGAGCAGAAGGTGGAGGGTCTGTTAGCAGGCGGCGATGATTATATCACCAAACCGTTCGACGTGCAGGAACTTCTGGCCCGGATGCAGGGGATATTCCGCCGTCAGGCCTGGCTGGCGACCGAGGACACCCTGTCGGGATCGTACGAATGGGACGGCCGTAAGATTGATTTCAAGACTTTTCAGGCCACCGGTCCGGGCGGGGCACAGGTGCTGACCCGCAAAGAGTGCATGGTGGTCAAGTATCTGGTGGAACGCGAGGGACAGGTGGTCAGCCGCGATCAACTGCTCGACGCGGTCTGGGGGTATCATATTTATCCGACCAACCGGACGATTGACAATTTCATTTTGAAGTTGCGCCGGATTTTCGAGGACGACCAGAAGAATCCGAAGTATTTCGAGACGATCCGGGGGGTGGGGTACCGGTTCTCGGCGGAGGGGAGGCCGGAAGAGCGTTAGAGGCCTCGACAAGCTCGGCCTGACTTACGCGGTAGTAGCAGGAGTGAACAGGCGAGTCCGTGAACATGAATAAGTCACCCCGAGCCTGTCGAGGGGTGATTCATCGGACGGCAAAGGCCTCGACAAGCTCGGCCTGACTTTTGCGGTAGTAAGAGGAGTGAGCAGGCGGGTCATTGAACACAAATAAGTCACGCTGAGCTTGTCGAAGCGTGACCCCGTCACATATGAAGTCACTGTTTGTCTATATCGTAGAGTGTGCCGATGGCCTATATTATACCGGCACGACGAACAATGTTGAAGTGCGTGTCGCGAAGCACAATTCGGGGTATTACGGGGGTTTCACGAGTGGTCGTCGCCCGGTGAAGCTGGTATTCTCGCAGGAGTTCAAGAGTCCATTCGAGGCAGTAACCGCAGAGCGGCGGATCAAGGGGTGGAGCCACGCCAAGAAGAAGGCGCTCATCGACGGTGATTATGATCTTTTGGTTCGTCTGTCAAAGTCAAAGAAGAGTTAGTTGTGATTGCGTTTTGCGAGGTACGTCACTCCGTGCTTCGTACGATAGAGGCCTCGACAAGCTCGGCCTGACTTGGCCCCGGGGTTTCGTGATCAATGTAAAATAAGTCACCCCGAGCCTGTCGAGGGGTGAGTCGTCGAACGATAACAAACGGCCTCGACAAGCTCGGCCTGACTTAGTCCGGGGATTTGGTGATCAATGTAAAGTAAGTCACGCTGAGCTTGTCGAAGCGTGACTCTTTTGAAGAGGGGGAAAGGCCGTCCAATTATTCTGGCTATGGCATGATGATCCCTGTGTCATTATCTTCCCCCCATGCTAACCCTCATCCTCGGCCTCGGCAATATCGGCAAGAAGTACGACCACACCCGGCACAACCTCGGGTTTGAGGTGGTCGATCGGGTGGTGGAGAAAATCGGGGCGAAACACCAGCGTCCCCGCGCCAACTATGAGTGGTGGAGAGGAAATGTCGAAGACAAAGAGATCATCCTCGCCAAGCCGACCACGTTTATGAACTGCTCGGGGGACGCCGCGCAGGAGCTTTTGGAGCGTTTGGGGATCACGCCGACCGAAATGCTCGTTATTGTCGATGACTTCAATCTCCCCCTCGGGGCGGTCAGATTCAGAAAAAGCGGCTCCGACGGCGGGCACAACGGGTTGACGTCAATCATTGAATCCGTTGGGACACAAGAGTTTCCGCGGTTGCGGCTGGGTATCGGGGCGCCCTCAGGAAGGGGCGAGGTGATCGATTATGTGCTCTCCCGGTTCACCAGGCCCGAAAAGCCGATTGTCGAGAAGATGCTTGCCATTGCCGCCGAAGGAGTTATATTTGCGGTCCAACATCGCCTCGAATTGGCGATGTCAAAGTTTAATAGTAACCCTGCTCTGTCCGACCTCGCTTGAGCAACGACAGGGCCGTTAAACCTTAACGTCCGTAGGGAGGAAGTGCAGTGAAACTGTACGAGACCTGCTTTATTGTCAATCCTCAGTCCGACGACGCGACAATCGAACGCCACGTGAAATCGGTGATCGACCTGATCACCTCACGACAGGGGAAGATTGTGTACGAGGATCGTCTGGGGACACGTCGCATGACATACCCGATCGAGGGTCTGACCCAGGGTAATTACACCAGTCTCATTTTCGAGGGACCGCCGACCTTGAATGCCGAGTTGGATCGGCACTATCGTCTGGAGGATGCGTACATCCGGAATATCACCATTCTGTACGAGGGTGATCCGGAACAGGTGCGTATCGCTCGCGAGGCGCTTCAGATTTCGATGGACCGCGCCGATCAGGCGGCGGCGGAAGCCCGTCGCGAAGCCCGCGAATCCGGCGGCGGTTTCCGGGGCGGACGGGGCGGCGGCGGTGGCCGTCGATTCGACAATGACGACGATGGATATCACCGCGGCGGCGGAAGATCGAGGAGGCACGACTAAGTCATGGAAAGAAAACAGGCGGAATTCCAGGATAAGAAGCGGCGCAAACTGTGCCGTTTCTGCGAGAACAAGATTCAGTACCTTGATTTCAAGGATGAGCGGCTTCTGCGCCGGTTTATGACCGAACGCGGCAAGATCGTTCCGCGCCGGATTTCGGGGAACTGTGCGACGCATCAGCGGAAACTCACGGCGGCGATCAAGCGGGGACGCCACATGGCGATCCTGCCGTTTGCCTCCGAGTCGTTCCGTTAAGAGTTGGCCCCGGTGACGGGAGGTGAACGCTCCGGCGGACCCGGCGATCTGCTGTTCCGTATCGGCGTGCCGATTGCGCTGGTGGCTCTGGCCGCGTTGATGTTCCGCGTTTCAATCGCGGA
>JACRAV010000351.1 GCA_016213305.1 Candidatus Zixiibacteriota bacterium
AAATTACAATATCATGAACCGCACCCCCAAGTACAGCCCCGATCAAGATCCAGAGATACCCTGGCAAATACCCGAACTGGGCGGCCAGCACCGGCCCGACCAGCGGCCCGGCCCCCGCCATGGCGGCAAAGTGATGACCGAACAGCACCCAGCGATTGGTGGGGTGGTAGTCCTTGCCGTCGCGAAGCGTGTGCGCGGGTGTCGGAAGGTCTTTGTTAAACACCAATGCTTTGGTGATGATGAACTTGGCGTAGAACCGGTAGCCGAGGGCGAACAGGAGCAGGGCAATGATGATCAGCGTGGACGCATGCATATGTTGCAACTCGCTTACTCAATAATGACCCCTGAATATGCCCTGATTTTTGAGATTTGCAAGGCGATTTTGCGGGTTCGGACGTTGAACGGCGACGACGGCATGACCATATCCCGGCGAGGCCGGATGCCATAAAGACCAGCATCATTGGGAAGGTGCGCTTAGAATTTGTAGCACGGATAGGTGAGCGGAGGGCCTTGCATATAGAGAAAGTTTATCAATTCGCTTATATCGGATATGTCAACCCAGCCATCGCAGTCGGCGTCGCCTAAGAGTTCCGATGGAAACATCGGTTCGAAAGAGCCAAATAGAAAATCGATAAGCCGGGTCAAATCAGAGATGTCGATCATCCCGCTATTATCGGCGTCCCCGTGGGACAGGGAGAGGACGGCGCGGAAGGCATCGGCCCGCCCCCAGCCGGTCAATGTATCGGGAACTTCTGGCGCCAGAGGAACAGCGGAGTGACGAATGATTTCGTAAATAGTCGCCACCGGCAAGGTATCGTTGCGAGCCAAGAGCAACGATATGATTCCGGAGACGACAGGTGCGGCACCAGAAGTGCCGCCAAAGCGGCAGTCGAAATCGGCGTCGTTTGGATCATTCGGTGTGCTCGAACAGTGCCAATCGATGGGATTTCCGTACTCGTCGCGCTGATTTGGATTGAATCCCAAGCCACCAAGGCGGTCTATACTCCAGAGATTTCCTCGAAAAGCCATATCCCCGCTCGGGGCGACAACGTCTAGTTCCGGGCCATATTGACTGTATGCCCACCTGTGTCCAGTGGTCTTAATCGCGCCCACAGCCAAGACGTTTTCAATACAAGCTGGATAGCCTACTGGGTATATAGCATACCACGAAGGAGTGGCGGAATTCCCGCTCGAGAATACCGACGGACAACCTCTACCACCCCTCCCATGTCTGTAAGCTGAATCTAATTGCTCGCCCACTTCAGGCCAACCTGCTTCGCGCAAGTCGAAGCCCCAACTGCACGACAAGACCTCCGCACCGTTATTCCAAGCCCAATACAATGCCTCTGATAGTTCTCTGCCTGAAATCCAGTCCGCCTTTTCGCGAGAGTCAAAAATCTTTACGGGAAGCAGTTGTGCGCTGGGATTTAGGCCATATACACCGGAGAGGCGCGATGCCCCAGCCAACGAGTCAGTTGCGTGGCTGGCGGCAACAATTCCCGCGCAAGCCATTCCGTGCGCTCTGTAGTCGCCCGGCGTGGGATCATTGTCTCGCAGAGCGCTGTCCTTGGAGGCGTTGAAGTCCATCCCCGGGAGGATTCTTGAAGCAGGAATATCATAATGAGGTTCCAGTCCGTCGTCCACCAGCCCCACAGTCACTGGCCGGGACAATCCAGCAAAGTCCCAAACTGCTGACACATTGAGATTCCCAATGACCTGAACCTGATATATTTGCTTGTCCTTGTAGTAATCAAACAACTTGTAACCATGCAGTGACACCCGCGCAGGGAATTCGGGATGAGAATATCGACAGCGCACACTGTCCACATACATATTGGCCAGCGACACAATCCTCCTCGCTCCCCGTCGCTCGTTCTTGAGCGCGTACACGTTCGACAGCCATGATAGCTCGGTTATGATGGAGACCCCGTGAGAATAATTGATACTATCTATAGAAGTGCGAGACATCCGGTGGCCAAACGCCGCAATGAACGATTCGCCTGCCAGGCAGGGCCTCCCGTCCAAGCGATAGTAGAAAGGTTCTACTCGGGATATCCCCGGTACCTTCGCAAGCGAGTCAAGGAAACTGTCATATCCTACTCCGGTCTTCAGTGAACATGCTATAAATCCATTCAACACCGGCACACTATCATCTCGACCTGCAATTCTTGGAACCGACGCGAGAATAGCTGAGCGCGATTCGCTTGTCACTCCATCATCGTACTTGAACACTACCTTTGTGGAGTCCACGAGAAGTACAACTTTCCCGAACGGGCCATAGTAGAAATCGGCCCCCAGCGCCAGATGTGAGGCGCACACTACCAAAACGAAAACAATCCCCTTCACCATATTATCCTGCCTCCTGCGAATTGTCCGGTGCACACGGTCGGATACCGGAGACCTGTAGGGAGACCGACGCAAATTGTTTTCTCCGGCACGTTGGTTTCCGCATCGATCAATTCAGCCGTCCCGCCCCAAAGAGAGAGGCCGAACAAGAACCGGCCATCCGATGTCACCGACAATTGATAGGGATCAAATAGATACACACTCCCCCAGCAATCGTATCCCAGTACTACTGAGTCACGATCCCGCGCTTCCGCCGTGTACACACAGTACGAATACGAGCGGGGATAACTGATCAGACTTCCAGGGGAACTATAATATACCCTTTGACCATCGGGTGAAACCACAAGGTCCCCTTGGCCGGGAACCACCAGGTCACTGAACAAAACTGAGTCAGCAGACAAATCGTAGTGTCTGAAAATGTCGACGTAGTCGGCCACTCCATTCAAGAAAAAGAAACTGCGCTCGTCCGCCGTGAATGCAACTTGGTTTTCGCCGATTGGAGATCGAGTCACGGGATATCGGCGTACTTTGTAGCGGCTCGTCAGATCTACTCGGTACAGATAGTCGCCGCCTTTGTCCCAATAGCGGCGGCCGTCACGTGTAAAACGACCGCCTCCCACCGCATCGGTATCATGAAAAACGGCCGAGTAGTCACTGGTGCGATAGATCCAGAGGTCCTCGCCGCTAATTGCGACCAACCGATTATCCGGAGAAAGCGCAATTCGGCCCCAGGGCAATTGGCCCACCTCATTCAGTGTTTTTGTCGAGTATATCTTGACAAATCCGCCCGTGCGATTGCGGACATACAACTTGCCCCCGTCAATTGAGACGTCCAACTCTCCTGCGGCGATTGGCAGGGCAAAAGAATCCAAGGAATCTGCGGGATACCGATATCGGAAGTACGGCTTTTCAGCGGCGCCCCGGTTATCATAGAAGTATGCAGTGTACGACTGAAGGGTGTCGCCCCCATGCGAATCCACCACCCCCTTATCGCAACGAATCCAGCAAATGATCGGCAGAACTAGGAGAATGAACAAAAGCGCTATTCGTTTTGCGAGCGACATACATTACCTTCCCCGCCCACTATTTCTCCCAAGGTTGTCAATGTCCATCCCCGATGCCTGATTCAACACTATAATATGCCCAGATGTGCCCATTTGTCAATCGTTTTCCTGCCGGAAACACGGCTTGAATCGTATGACTCCCTTAACCTCTTTTGGCCCAATAAATAAACCGGGCTTTTGGCCGATAATTATCAGGAAGCACAAGATACGTTATGAAGTTGTTCCTGGACCGCAACAAGACCCTTCTCCCCCGGGTGGATTCCATCTATTTTCTCACCCGGTTGATGATATTCGTAACTTTCGGGGCGTACGCGATTTTCGGGCATTTCGACCGGATCGATATCCCGGCGATGGTTTCCATCACCACCTTGTTTATCGCCCAGCTGGTTGTCTTCGCGTTTGCCCTCCGCGGCCGATTCGACCTCAAACTGGCCTACCTGTCGGCCATCTGTTTTGACCTGATCTTCATCCCGTTGTTCATCTACTTCACCGGCGGCGACGAGTCATCGATGTTCGTGCTGTATTATCTGACCGCCTCCGTGTCCGCGTACGTGTTGACATTCTGGTACGCGGCGACGGTGGCCGTGATAATCACCGCCTCCTATTTCGGACTGTGGACCGGATCATTGCAAACAGAAAGCGTCTTCGGCTTCGCCATGCGGATTGGCGCCATGTGGGTCGTGTTTCTGGTTATTTCCTACGTGTCCGACTATCTTCGACGCTCCGAAGTGCGTCTGATCAAGCTGTTTGACACGCTCAACATGCGGACGGCTGAACTGGAAAAGTCGCAGGCCCAGCTGGCGGTGATTTATGAAAACACCCGAACCATGGCCGCCCTGCTGGAGCCGGATGCGGTGGTCCGCGAAGTCATGCAGATCATGAACGTCATGCTTGGTTACCAGCATTGCGCCATGATATTCTCCGACAAATCGGGGGAATTCTACTGGCGCGCCCGGACATCAGGCGGCCACACCAATTTTCATTTGAAGGCAATTCCTCACGACCGGACCGAACTGGTTCGCAAGGTGTTCAATCTTCAGGAGCCGATCCGGCTTAAGGACGTGGCCGAGCGCCCGGACTATGCGCCTCTGCAACCAACCTCCCGGTCACTTGCGCTGGTGCCGATGATTGCGCACCGGCATACCGTGGGCCTTTTGGTGGCGGAATCCGATGAAGCGGCCCTGTTCAAGGATCGCGATATCCAGCAGTTAACGATCGTCGCCCGATCGGCCGCGCTGGCCCAGGAAAATGCCGAACTGCACAAGCGCACCGCCGAATTGACCATCATCGACGAACTGACCGACACCTTCAACTATCGCTACTTTGTCCAGAAGTTCCAGGAAGAAAAGAAACGGGCCTTGCGCTACAAAGCGCCGCTGTCGATCATTATGGTCGATATCGACTGGTTCAAGAAGCTCAATGACTCGTACGGACATGAGGTCGGAAATGTCGTCCTGCGCGAATTGTCGCGAGTGATCAAGGGATGTGTCCGCGACGTTGACATCTTCTGTCGCTATGGCGGCGAGGAGTTTGTCGTCATTCTGCCGCAGACGCCCCAGTCGGAGGCCGCGGTGATCGGGGAACGCATCAGATCACAGATAGAAAATACTGTTGTGGATACCGGTAAAACCGGTAAAGTAAAGGTGACCGTATCGGTGGGAATCAGCTCGTACCCCGAAAACGGCAAGTCGCACGAGGACTTGGTATCAGTGGCCGACCAGGCGCTGTACCGGGCCAAGGGATCGGGTAAGAATCTGGTATGTATAGTGTGAAAGACATCGTTGCTTGTGACATCAGGACAACCGTGGGGAGTGAGCAATGATACGCAGAGAACAGGAACGCCAGCTGGGCCGACTCTTCGTTGTCGGATTTCCCGGCCCGGAACCGCCCGCCGCTTTCAAGCGGTTCCTGGTCGAGGATCAGATCGGGGGAGTCATCCTCTTTGAGGAAAATTGCCCGTCCGACCAGAAGACCCGCGAGAATGTAGAAACCCTCCGGCACGCCAGTGGCCTGCCGCATCTGCTCGTAGCCATCGATCAGGAGGGCGGCCGGGTCTGTCGTTTGCGCGGCGCTCCGGCGGAATTCCGATCGGCCGAATCGTACGTTGAAAAGGGCGGCTTGGAGCACTTCAGGGAAGATTATGGCCGCTCAACGGTGTATATGGAGTCGCTCGGTATCAATCTGAATCTGGCCCCGGTGGCCGATATCTATCTAAACGAAAGTAACACGGTTCTCAAGGGCCGGTGTTTCGGTCGCACACCCGATCAGGTAAGTTCCTTTGTGAAGGTGGCGGTCGCCACAGCGGCTCAGAACGGCATCCTGTCATGCCTGAAGCATTTCCCCGGTCTGGGAGCGGTTGATCTTGATCCCCATGTTGCCACGCCCCGGCTGGCCTTCAACGAAATCGTCTGGACCAAACGCGATCTGGTCCCCTTTATAGCCGGGATCGAGGCCGGCGCGGATCTGATCATGACCACCCATGTTGTCCTGGAGCCGTTCGATACCGCCATCGCCACCGGTTCCGCCCGTGTCATCGATCAATTGCTTCGCGATCGCGCGGGGTTTGACGGTCCGGTTATCACCGATGATCTGCTCATGGAGGGAGCCGCCTCCCTCGGCTCGGTGGGCGAACGGGCGGTGGCCGCGTTTCTGGCCGGGCATGATATCCTGCTGTTTGGGCGGGACTTTGAAGCCGCTATGACCGCCTTCGACTATTTTTCCGAGGCCTGTCGTCGGGGTGAAATTTCTTCCGAACGGCTGGCGGCGTCTCTGGAACGCGTGAACGGACTGAAGTACAAACTGCGACGCGCCCCCATCGGATAAGCGATGCTCGGACCACTGTGTGACAGGAAGTCGCTGGTCGTTCTCGGCATGAACTCCGGTACCTCCGCTGACGGACTCGATCTGGCGGCGATGAAAATCACGCGCCGCTCGCCTGCCCGATTTCTCGCCGGCTTGTCCGTGCCTCATCCGGAGTCGATTCGACGTCTGGTTCTTCGGACCGCCGATACTCCCACCTGCTCGATAAACGATGCAATTCTGCTGGATAATATGCTTGGCGAATACATCGGCGAGGTGGCCGCAACATACATAAAGAAATTGTCCCGGCGGGGAATCCCTGTCGATGCCATCGCCTCGCACGGCCAGACGATTCGACACTTGCCCGAACCGGTTGAATTGTCCGGTTATCGCGTCCGTGCGACAATGCAGGTCGGCTCGCCGGCTCTGATTGCCACGCACACCGGACGAGTGGTGGTCGCAGATTTCAGGCAGGGGGATATCGCGCTGGGCGGCGAGGGTGCGCCGATAACCGTGACCGCGATGGACAAACTCTTCTCGCACCCCACGCAGACAAGACTCATTGTCAATGTGGGAGGAATGTCCAACTATTTCCTTCTGCCCCCCTCTGGTGCGGGTGATTCAATCAAGGCCGCCGATTGCGGACCCGGAAACGTGCTGTCCGACCTCCTCTGTCGCCGCCTGTTCGACGAACCATATGATCGGAATGGTCATCATGCCGCGCGCGGATCTGTTTCCCACCGACTGCTGAGCATTATCATGGCCTCTCCCTTCTTTTCGGGAACACATCGCTCGACCGGACGCGAGGAGTTCGGCGAATTGATGGTCGAGCGGATAGTCACCGCCGGTCGCAGGATGAAGCTTCTGCCGGATGATCTGGTGGCCACCGTCATGGAGGTGACCGCGGCGGCCATTGCGGGAGCGGTCACGTCGCTGGTATCGAAAGGCCGTCGCCGGGGCAACATCCGTTTGTATTTGACTGGCGGCGGTTCACACAACAGATTCCTCATGACCCGCCTGTCCGGGCGGCTTCCCGGCGTTCCGGTAACGACTGTAAGTGACCTGGGCGTCGATC
>JACRAV010000349.1 GCA_016213305.1 Candidatus Zixiibacteriota bacterium
CGGATATCGTAGGCCTTGAAGATGGACGGGTCTATAGTCACAGTTTTGCGCTCACATTCAGTTGAGGCAAAGACTATGCAAGTGATTGGCGGCGGGCAAGATAAAACAGACGATCAGCCCCGGCGGATACTGGTCAGCCGCACAGTTCGCCGCGAAGGACGGTGATTGCCCGACCAGCGAGCAGGACGCGATCACCGCGAACTGTGACCAACATGCTTCCGCCGCGAGCCGAGGCCTGGTACGCCCGTAACTCGGACTTGCCAAGTTTGGGCGCCCAGTATGGACCGAGGGTGCAGTGGGCCGACCCGGTGACCGGGTCTTCATCGACGCCCGCGCCCGGCGCGAAGAAGCGGGAGACGATATCAAAGTCGCTCGACGATGATCTCGCAGTGACCATTACCCCGCGCACGGACAGCGCCTTTAGGAGCGACTGATCCGGGATTAAAGTTCGAACAATATCCTCGGAGGCCACTTCGATCAGATAATCGTATTGGCTTTTTCCGACAAAGGAGCCGGTCACCTCGAAGGCGTCGAGTAACCCCGGCGGGGGAGGGACCTCGGCGCACGGTCGAGCGGGGAAATCGAGTTCAATAAGGTCGCCGCGCCGCGAGGCGGTCAATAGCCCGCTTTTTGTGTGAAATTTAAGCGTATCTCCCGGTTTGGTGTGGCCGCTTTCCCACAGATGGTGGGCCGAGGCCAGCGTGGCATGGCCGCACAACGCAACCTCAACCGACGGGGTGAACCAGCGAAGATTGTATCCATCGCTTGCCGGAGACAGAAAAGCCGTCTCGGACACATTCATTTCCCGTGCGACCAATTGCATCCAGCTTTCGTCGCGGGGGGCGTCGAGCAGACAAACCGCCGCCGGATTACCGGCGAACGGTTTGTCGGCGAAAGCGTCGATCTGAACAATCTTCTGCGCCATGAGCTATTCGTTTGTCACCGGTGGTTTGAAAGTCACGCCCAATTGGTCGAAGAGGAAAACGAGCACGTCGGTGTCTCTTTCGATAGCATCACTGAGGGCCGTTCCCTGACCGTGACCGGTGGTGGAACTGGTGCGGAGCAGAATAGGATTGGACGAACCGGTGGCGGCCTGAAGGCGGGCGGTCATTTTGCGAGAGTTGGCCGGATCGACGCGTCCGTCGTATTCGCCGGTCGTGAACAGGACCGCCGGATAAGAGACGCCCTCTTTGACATGATGATACGGAGAATAGGCATACAGCGCTTCGAACTGCGCTTTGTCTTTCACCGTGCCGAACTCGGTGGTGTTGTAGGCGCCGTTGGGGTGAAGTTCGACGCGAATCATGTCGTAGAGGCCGGCCGCCGCGGAAACGGCGCGGAGGAGTTCGGGACGCTGGACCAGAATGGCGCCCATCAAGAGTCCGCCATTGGAGCCGCCTTCGGCGACCAGTTTGGCCGGGTTGGTATATCCAGCTTTGACGAGGTACTCTTCGCAGGCGATGAAATCATCGAACACGTTTTGCTTTTTGGTGAGATTCCCGGCGCGGTGCCACTCATCGCCGAACTCGCCGCCGCCGCGAATGTTGGCGATCGCATAGACGCCGCCGCTGTTCAACCAGACGCTATTACGCACCGAGGCGTACGGCGTCATGCTGATGCCGTACCCGCCGTAGGCGTACAGGATAGTCGGATTGTTGCCGTCGAGCTTGATTCCCTTCGGTCGCAGAATATTAATCGGGATTTTGGTGCCGTCTTTGGAGGTGGCATACTCGCGGACGACTTCGGTGTTGCTCCAGTCGGCTTTGGCTTTGCGTTTGAGCGCGGTGGGGGTGACGACGCCGGCGGAAGGGTCGTACTGGTAAAAAGCCGACGGCGCCAGATACGATGACTGGCTGAACAGAATCTTGTCCCCTTCCGTCCAGAGCACCGACCCGATGCCGACCACCGGTTCGGTCGGCACCGCTTGTTCTTCCTTGCCGTTCAGATTGAAGACGCGGAGGCGCGACGGGCCGCCGATCATTTCCTCGACATACAGTTTCTGTGCGGTCGGCGCGAAGTCGGTGATGACGCCTTCGCCCTGATTGACGAAGACACTGGTTTTGGTCAGTTCCGGGCGGCCGGCAAGGGACATGCGCAGAATCTTTCCGCGCGGGGAGTCTTTCAGCGAGAGCAGATACAGCGAATTATCCAGTCCCAGAGTGCTCCGGGTGATGCGATCGGCAAATTTGGTGATCTGGGTCCAGGTGACGTTGGGGCTGAGCACGTAGTGCATATACTCGCCGCCGTCACC
>JACRAV010000027.1 GCA_016213305.1 Candidatus Zixiibacteriota bacterium
GACCGGCGGAATCGCCTGCTACAAAATTCCCAATCTGATTCGATTGCTGGTCAAGCAGAAAGCCGAAGTCCGGGTCATCATGACCGAGGCGGCCACCAAATTTATCACGCCCCTGACGCTGGAGACGGTGTCCGGCAATCCAGTCGAGTGGGAGATGTTTCCCGCCAATCAGTTTGTCGCGACCCGGCATATCGATCTGGCCGAATGGCCGGACCTGTTTGTGATTGCTCCCGCGACCGCCAATTTTCTCGGTAAAGTTTCCGGCGGCATCAGCGATGATCTTTTAACCACGATTCTGTGCGCCACCGCCAAACCGGTGCTGATAGCTCCGGCCATGAATCCGCAGATGTGGCGAAACAAGGTGACCCGGCGCAATTACGATTATGTCAAAAAGGAACTGGGCTTCCTGAGTGTCGGTCCCGCTGAGGGAGAGATGGCCTGCGATGCCTGGGGAGTCGGGCGGATGGCCGAACCCGAAGAGATCTTTTCGGCGGTTGAATCCTTCTTCTTAAAGAGCTCAAAAAAAAAAGTCCTGACCGGTAAGAAGATTCTGGTCACCGCCGGACCATGCCGCGAGGCGATCGATCCGGTCCGGTACATTTCGAACCGATCATCCGGGAAAATGGGGTATGCGCTGGCGCGGGCCGCGCGCGAGCTGGGTGCCGAAACCACCGTCATCTCCGGGCCGACCGACCTGACCGCGCCGAATGGTGTGCATGTAATCTCAGTCGAAACCACCGATCAGATGGCCAAGGCGGTGTTGAAACATTTCCCGAGGTCCGACTGCCTGATCATGGCCGCCGCACCGGCGGATTTTGTGCCTGAAACACCCGCGAAGACCAAAATCAAGAAAGACGGCGACGGCCTGACGCTGAAACTGAGGCCGACGGTGGACATCCTGAAGGAAGTGGCAAAAGTGCGGCGCAAGGGGCAGTTCGTGGTCGGGTTTGCGCTCGAAACCGATAACGACCTGGCCAATGCCCGGCGGAAACTTGCTGAAAAGAAGCTCGACCTGATCGTGGTCAACAATCCGACCGCTCCCGGCGCGGGTTTTGAACATGATACCAACAAAGTGATGTTGATAACTCCGGGGAAGAGTCGTCCGGAGAATCTCCCGCTCATGTCAAAATCCGATCTGGCGAACCGAATCCTTGATATCATCTCGTCCATGCTGTAGCTTACGATGCTACAGAGATAAGGACGCACGATGAAACCAAAGCCGACCGACCCCGGCTCCCTGCTACTCAGCGCCATCCGGGCGCACATGGAACTGGGCACAACCGAGGTGATAGTGGAACGCCGCAAGCGAACAACATCCGGCACGAAGAGTACAACCATAGTCGCGGAGTCACCGGTTATGGCGGCAATTCCGCCGTCGCTCGACATGATCGAATTGCCGGAGATTCAGAAACGCCAATTCAAGTCGCTGGGCGATCATTGTGAGGCCATCAACAAGTGTCAGCTCTGTGAACTGGGGGCCACGCGAAATAAATTCGTGTATGGAGTCGGGAATCCGCAGGCCAAGCTCATGTTCATCGGAGAAGCGCCGGGGGCCGAGGAAGACCGCCGGGGGGAGCCGTTTGTGGGGCGCGCGGGCCAGTTGCTCGATCAGATTCTCCTGGCGATCAAGTTCACGCGACAGGACATTTATATCGCCAACATTTTGAAATGCCGGCCCCCAAATAACCGGGACCCGCTTCCGGAAGAAATGAACAAGTGCACACCATACCTGAACGAACAGATCCGAATCATTGAGCCAAAACTTATCTGTTTGCTAGGTCGGATTGCGGCCCAGGCGCTTCTCAAGACTTCAACGCCGTTGGGCAAACTTCGCGGCCACTGGCACGAGCATAACGGAGTGCCGGTGCTGGTGACCTACCACCCGGCCGCGCTCTTGCGATTCCCGGCGTACAAGAAAGAAACCTGGGAAGACGTGCAAAAACTTCGCGCCCGCTACGACGAACTGGGATGATTGGACAATATATGGCGATGAATTTCAAAACCAAACCGGACCGCGAAACCTCCAAACTCGAACCGCCGCATTCGACCGATACCGAGCGGGCGGTGCTGGGCGCGGTGTTGCGCGATGCGGACGCGCTCAATTCGGTTATTGACATTCTCGATGAGCCGGAGCACTTCTATGTGCCGAAACATCGCGAAATCTTTCGCGCCATGCTTCATCTGTATAATTCCTCCGAGGCCTGCGACCTGACCACGGTGGCCGACGAGCTGTTGCGTGTCGGGATGCTGGAACAGATCGGCGGACGAGTCTATCTGGTCGGTCTGGTCGAAGACATGCGGAGCGCCGCCAATGCCGCCGAATATGCGCGACGGATTCTCGATTATTCGCTCACCCGTCGATTGATCAGCGCCTCGACGGAGATCATCGAAAGTTGCCAGGGGTCGGATCGGGAAGTGGAAGCGCTTCTTGACGACGCCGAAAGGACAATCTTTGATATCTCCGAAAAGCGAATCCGAAAGGGATTCGTTCACATCAAAAGCCCGCTTCACGACACAATAGAACGGCTCGACTCC
>JACRAV010000357.1 GCA_016213305.1 Candidatus Zixiibacteriota bacterium
CAATGATGACGAACTGGAAGGGGTCATCGGTCACGAGATGGCCCATATCCAGAATTATGATATGCTGATCGGCACGGTGGCGGCGACGATTGCCGGGGCGATCGGCATTTTGTCGACCATGGCCAAGTGGGGCGCGATTTTCGGCGGGTACGGCGGTCGCGACGGCGAACGGGGCGGGAACATGATATCGCTGTTGGTGGCGGCGATTGTCGCGCCACTGGTGGCGATGATCCTGCAGATGGCCATTTCGCGCCAGCGCGAGTTCAAAGCCGACGCCGAAGGGGGGCGGATCACCGGCAAATATCTCGGCCTGGCTTCGGCGCTCGAAAAGATTCACCGCTCGCCGGTGCAACTGAATCTGGATGATCGTCCGGCGACGGCCAACCTGATGATCGCCAATCCGCTGTCCGGAAAGGGATTCACCACGCTGTTTTCGACGCATCCGAGGGTGGAGCAGAGGATCGCCAAACTCAAAGAGCTGGCGCAATCACCGTACGTCACGTATGCCCGCTAACGAACCGGACATACCGGACCCGAAACCATTCACCGGTGTGGGGTAAGCTACTCGCATGAGAGTTGACCCCACACTGGAAATTATTGCCGTTCTCCTTCTCGTTCTGGTGAACGGTTTTGTCGTTTTGGCCGAGTTTGCAGTCATCGCCAGCCGCAAAGCGCGACTGCTCCAGCAGATCAAGGATCGCAAATTCGGCGCGGTCGCGGCGGCCAAATTCCACGACAATCCCGATACCTTTCTGGCCGCTATTCAGGTGATGATCACCGTCATCGGGATTCTGCTGGGTATCTTCTCCGGGGCGGCCATGCTCGATTCGATCAAGGCGCATCTCGACCGATCCTCGGTCGAATTTATCGCCCGGTACAGCCAGGTGATCGCTTACGTGCTGGTGGTCATACCGGTGACCGCGGTCACCGTTCTGCTGGGGGAACTGGTGCCGAAACTGATTGCCCTGACCGATCCGGAGCAATTCGCCCGATACACCGCCGGTCCGATGAAACTGATCGTGCTGATCACCGTGCCGTTCACCCGGACGCTTGAATATATGTCGCGGCTGATCTTTCGAGCGCTCGGCCTTAAGAGAAATCTCAATCCCGGGATGCTGTCCGAGGAAGATATCAGGCACGCCATTTTCGAGGGCCAGCAGAAGGGGATATTCGATTCCACCGAGGTTGACCTGATCCGCTCGGCGTTCGCGTTCTCCGATTCGACCGTTCGCCGCGCCATGAAACCGCGCACCGATGTCGAGGCGCTCAATATCGATACGCCGGCGGCCGAGGTGTTGAAGATCATCCGTGTCAATCATTACAGCCGGTACCCGGTGTACGAGAAATCGATCGATCATGTGGCGGGCGTGTTCTACGCCAAGGACCTGATCCACAAGGAAATCGACTGGAATACGTTCAAACTGCGCGATCATATGCGCGAGCCGCTCTTTTTCCCCGATTCGATGCCGATGTCCAGGGCGCTGGCCGAGTTCCAAAAAGGAAAAACGCACCTGGCGATCATTCTCGACGAGTTCGGCGGCACAGCGGGAATTATCACGCTCGAGGACGTGCTCGAAGAAATTGTCGATGAGATTCTGGACGAAGACGACGCCGAGGTTCCGCCGATTGTCAAACAGTCCGACACGGTGGTGTTTGCCGACGGCTCGGTCTGGCCGGGAGAAATCAACGCGCTTTTGGACACGCACCTTCCCGATGATGGGGCCGAGACGCTGGCCGGATTGTTCATGGACACGATCGGGCGCCTGCCGGAGAAGTACGAATCGATCAAAGTGGAGGATTCGCGGATGACGGTCCTGACCAAGGACAAGACGCGGATACTGCGGGTAAAGGTGGAACGGGTGGGGTCGGGACTACCTGCGTGAGTTCTAAAGGGTCAAAAGGCCAACCGTATTCTGATCGGCCGCGACAATCGACGACCAAACTAAGTCATTTGTATCCGAGGACCACCCCGCCAGGACAATCGACAGCGGGAGTTTGCCCTTGCGCTCACCACTCGCCGATCAACTACCTTGGCCTGGTGTCATTTTTGGACCCACTTTGCCTTGACCTTCTCGAAATACTCAATTCGGTGCCCAATTTTTCCAATCTCGCGGTCATAAAATTCAAACAGCGTATCGCACATTCGAATCATCCACTGTTTCCTACTCCCATCGGGACTGAGGACAATCCTATTGGAGTTTGCAATTTGAATCTGACCCCAGCCTAGGGCACCCAGGGTGAGGCAATCCCAATCGAGAAATTCTATTGGTACGAAATGTACCGTTTCGACTTGAATCTTCAGGGCGCTAATCGAATAGGCGACCGAGAGAATGACAAAATAATTCTTGTCATCCTCATAGAATCTCGACAACCGTTCAACTGAAGTGAGATTTGGCATATTGAAGTGTGTGTCCAGCCGGTGGGTCTTGATGTCGACCACATAGTAGTTGCCATCAATATCATTGAAGGCAATATCGGCCATAGCGCGCCTGGCAAAGTCGGACGAATATTTGACGACGAGATCACCGAGAAGGTTCTCAAAACCGTCTTCAAGTAGGTCTTGAATTGCATCGCCCACGGCCCGCGGACTGGAAATAGTGCGTTCGGAGAGGAAGTCAGACTGGCTATTGATAAATTGCTTTATCCCCTCTTCGAGCTTTCTGAAATGGTCAGTGCTGAAAATCTTATTGTCCGACATCGCTATTCATGCTCGGTTAAGGATAATTGATTGGGATTGGTTTTGCCGGTCTTGCCCTGCTCGGAGAGTGAGTTCCGCTCCCAGAAAACGCCGTGCGAATAGCCTTGGATATCAGGGCTGGTATTCGCCA
>JACRAV010000358.1 GCA_016213305.1 Candidatus Zixiibacteriota bacterium
CATTGCCGATGACGGCAATACCGGGTACCGCCCGCTTCAGTTGCTTGATCGCCTCCCAGTCGGCTTTCCCGGCATACCCCTTGGCCCGACTCCGGGCATGGAGGGTCACCGCCTTGGCGCCGACTTTCTCGGCAATCTGGCCGACCTGGCAAAATACCGGTGTACAGTCATCCCAGCCGGTCCGCATTTTGACCATGACCGGTGTTTCGCCCGACCCCTCGACCACCGCCCGGATAATGTCTTCCGTCAGAGTGAGGTCCTTCAGGACCGCCGCCCCGCCATTCTTATTGACCACTTTTTTCACCGGACAGCCGAAATTGATATCGACGACTTGCGGGGAGAAGCGTTCGACCGTAATCTGCGCGGCGCGCCGCATGACCTCCGGGCTGGCGCCAAACAATTGGATGCCAATAGGTTGCTCGTCGGGCTTAAAGCTCATCATCGCGTAGGTTGGCTCCTGATCGCGGATGATGGCCTCCGAAGACACCATTTCCGTAAAAGTCATGGTGGCCCCGCCCCTGGCGGCCAGTACGCGGAACGGCCGGTTCGAGACCCCGGCCAAAGGGGCCAAAAGCACCTGTCCGGAAAGGTTTAGGTTTCCAATTTTCATGCCGACAATATAACCGAAACGCCTGGTTAAGACAATGGCGGGCATGGAGCGCCGATCCAGCCGGTCCGGGCGGTAGAATTTGACTATAACGCACTTTTCTGCATAGGTGAAAGGACGCCGGTATGGCAGAGATTGTCGTCAAGTATGAAGACAAGGTGATCGAAAAGATCGTCACCGAGAAGAAGCGGATCAGTATCGGCCGCACCAACGACAACGATATCGTGCTTGAGAACCGGGGGGTGTCGCGCAAGCACGCCATGATTGAGTTCAACAACAACGCGGCCGTCATCATCGACAACGAGTCACTCAACGGAACGTTCGTGAACAACCGGAAGATCACCGAGAAAATGCTCCGCGATTCCGACACGATCACGATCGGCAAGTATTCTCTTATCTATCATACCGAAGCGACGCAGGGAGGCGACGAGCAGGCCTCGCTGGACGGGACGATGGTGCTCAACACCAAAAAGCAGAAAGAGCTGGTCGAGAACGACCGGATGGAGAAGCAAATTATCGCCAAGTACGGCGGTTCGGTGTTGGTGGGCGAGGACAATACGGAATTCGCCGAATACAAGCTGGACCGCGAAGTCACCACGATCGGCAAGGCGAAATTCGTGCACGTGAAAGCCAAGGGAATGTTTCTGGCGGGCATTCAGGTCAAGATCATCAAGGGAGGCAACGGCTTCTCGCTGACCAATCTCGGCAAAGCGGGCAAAGTGCTGGTCAACGGTGAACCCACCAGCGACTGCGTCCTGAAAAACGGCGACATTATCACGGTTGGAAAGAGCACATTCAAATTTATTGAAGGCCGGGCCTGATGCGGCTGGCGCTGTTGTCGGACATCCACGGAAATCTCGAGGCGCTGACGGCGGTATTACGGGATATCGAGACCCGGCAGGCGGATCAGCTGATTTGCCTCGGCGATGTGGTCGGGTATGGGTGTGATCCGGCGGCCTGCCTTGAACTGGTGACGACACATTGCACGGTGACGCTTATGGGAAATCACGAGCATGCCGTTCTGGGGCATCTGGATGAACACTCGTTGAACGATTTGGCGCGGACGTCGATTCAATGGACGCGTGACCAACTGAAGGATGGCCCTTGGCTGAAGAAGATGGCACTCTTTCCGTTGGAGCATCGCGTCGATTCGCTTCATCTGGTGCATGCCTCCCCAGACCAACCGGGCGAGTGGCAGTACATTCTGACGCCGGCGGCCGCCAAACGGAGCTTTGCGTCCGGCGAGGCCTGGATCACCTGCTTCGGCCATACCCATCTGCCCACCATATTTTCCCTGTCCGAAGACGGCCTTTGCCGATCCCGGTTCGGACATGACTTCCAGCCGCTCCGGGAAAACCGATATCTGGTCAATGTCGGATCAGTCGGCCAACCGCGCGACGATGATCCCCGATCATGCTATGTGATCTACGACACGGCCACCGCGGATATGTACTTTCACCGCGTGCCGTATGACTATACGCAGACGCAACACAAGATGGCGGCGGTGAATGCCCCGTCAATGCTTATTGAAAGACTGGCCGTAGGCCGTTAGGACGTACCAAGATGTTTGGCCGCTACTCGTCATATGCTCTGTGCCTTCTGGTGGCGTTACTGGCGGTGGTGCTGTACCTGAACGATTTCGGTCCGGTCGCCCGTCTGGAGCGAAGTTTGAACGACGTGCTCCTGAGATTCACGGCCCATTCGGACATCCGGCCCAATGTGGCGATAGTGACCATCGACGCGAAGGCGCAGGCGGCATACGGGAAGTGGCCGTGGAACCGCGATCGCCTGGCCGACCTTCTGGCCGCGGTGGCCACCGGTGAACCGGCGGCCATGGCGGTTGATATCAGTCTGTCCGAAGACGCCTCGCAGGATTCGGCCGGATACACGAAGATTCTGGCGGATCAGCTGTCGTGGATCGACAAGGCGGTGCTGTCGTACGACTTTGCACCGGGCACCTACCGAAGCCCAAAGACCAGCAATCCGAAGTTTCTCTTCAAGAACTCGCTGACGATTCCAAATGAATTGGATGAATCACACGACGAATACTGTTTGACCGCCCGCCGGGTGTTCCTCCCCGCGGAGAAACTGCTCGAAGCCCAATCGCAACTGGGATTCAGTTATGATGTCCCTGACGACGATATGGTGCTCCGACGTCACCCGATGTTCTTGCACTTTGAGGGGTACACCTACCCTTCGCTTATCCTGCGGACCGCGGCCGTCTATCTTGGCGTCGCGCCGGATCAGGTCAGTCTGACGCCGGGCCGGGAAATCAGGATAGGGTCCAAGCGGACCATCCCGGTCGATCATGAAGGAAAGTACTTCATCAATTTTTCGAAAGGCAAGCCGTTCCAGATGTGGTCGGCCGCCGACATCCTGTCTCCCGGATTTGATCTGAGCCGCCTGAAAGGCAAAGCGGTGGTGGTGGCGGTCGATGACCCGTCGGTCACCGAAACCTTCCCGACCGCGACCGAAGAATCGGTGGCCGGACCGGTGGTGAAGGCCTCGGTGCTGGAGAACATTATCAACAGCCACATGCTTGTTCCTCCGCAGGGAGTGTCGATCATCTATGTGGTCATTATGTTCGCCATCGGAGTGATGGCCGCGCTGTCCATGCCGCGCATTCCCGCCATGTACCGCATTGTGACCGCCCTGGGCTGTCTGATGGTGCTGATAAACGTGAACTACATTCTGCTGAGCCAGTTCGCGACTCTGCCCAATACTCTGTATATCGGGCTGGAGTTGGTCCTGCTGACGATCATCAGTCCGTTCCTTGACTCCGAATTGCTGACGGGGGCGGCCCCGGCCGGCATTGAGCGGCCCCACCAGATGATGAAGACCGCGAAACGCGCCGTGAAGGAAGCACCCGAGCCGGTCATGGTCAGAGAGATCAAGTCCCTGGCGACTGACCCGGAAAATCAAGCCACCACCGCCCTCAGTAGCACTCCGAACTCGGATAAAACCAAGGCATCGGTCACCGGCACCGTCATTGATGAACAGATGCTCAACCCCGACAGCGCCATCGCCCAGACGATTGCTTCGGGAAAGATCATGCAGGATCGGACACCGACCGAGTTTACTGAATACCCCCCCCCGGCGGTGCAAGTGGCCGAACCCGTCGCGACTGACGATAGCAATAGCGGGCGCGTTGAGCACCAGGAGTTGCCGGGTGCATCGGCCCAGAACATGGGCATCAGCGACCTGACTCATCTGGGGCGCTACCAGATCATCGGCTCCCTCGGCCGGGGCGCGATGGGCACGGTGTACAAGGGGATCGATCCCGCGATCAATCGCCCGGTGGCTCTCAAGACCATACGGCTTGACTTTGTCAACGATCCGGCGGAACTGGTGGAACTCAAGGAGCGGCTGTACCTGGAGGCCCAGGCGGCGGGCAAACTCTCGCATCCCAATATCGTGACGATTTACGACGTCGGCGAGGATGCTTCGCTCCAGTACATAGCGATGGAATATCTCGAAGGCCAGACGCTTGAGGCGCTGATCAAGAAACAGACCAAATTCAATTACAAGATCATCGCGCAGACAATCGTTCAGATCTGCAATGCCCTGACCTATGCCCACGACCACGGCATCGTTCACCGTGATATCAAACCGGCCAATATCATGATTCTGAAGGATTATACGGTCAAGGTCATGGACTTCGGCATCGCGCGGATCGACTCCCACTCGGTGACCAAAACCGGTATCGCCATGGGCACGCCCAACTATATTTCGCCGGAACAGCTCCGCGGCGAGGCCATCGACCGCCGGTCCGACCTCTTCTCGCTGGGCGTGGTGATGTACGAAGTGTTGCTCGGTCGCCGACCTTTCCGGGGCGAGAAC
>JACRAV010000359.1 GCA_016213305.1 Candidatus Zixiibacteriota bacterium
CCGCCTCAATCACCTGTTCGTGGATTTCCTGATCGCGATCGCGCTTGTGCTCATCACGCTTTTGCCTCTTGGGCCGCGCGCCTCGCTCATTGTCATGATTTCCATTCCGCTTTCGATGGCCATTGGCGCCACCCTTTTGTATTTCTCCGGGTTCAGTCTCAACCAGCTGAGTATCGTCGGCTTCGTGATCGCCCTCGGTCTGCTGGTCGATGACTCGATTGTCGTGGTGGAGAACATCTCGCGATTTATCCGCAACGGCCATGACCGCCGCTCAGCGGCCATTCTCGCCACCCGCCAGATCGGCGTGGCCGTTCTCGGATGCACCGCCACGTTGTTGTTTGCGTTTCTCCCCTTGCTGTTCCTCCCCGGAGGAGCGGGCAATTATATCCGAAGCTTGCCCGCCGCGGTGCTGTACACCATCGGCGCCTCGTTGCTGATTTCCCTGACCATCATCCCCTTCCTCGCCAGCTGGATGTTGAAGCACGACGAGCATAAGGAAGGTAATCGCGTCCTGCAGGGACTCAATTGGGTGCTGGAGCGTTCCTACCGCCGCCTCCTGCACTGGTCGATCAGCCGTCCGGTGACCACCGTCGTTGTCGCGGCGATTCTGTTTCTGGCCAGTCTGGCCCTTATTCCGGTGGTGGGGTTCAGCTTGTTTCCCAAAGCCGGCATCCCGCAATTCATCGTGACGATTGAGGCGCCCGAGGGAAGCTCGGTCACCGAAGTGGACAAAGCCGCCCGCTACGTCGAGGCCTCTCTGTTCGGCAAGCCGGGTGTCCGGGACATTCTCACCAATGTCGGCAAGGGAAACCCGATGGTGTATTACAACCGGAACAGTCTCGGCGAAAAGCCGAACATCGGTGAATTATTTGTGCTCCTCGATGAATACAATGCCCACACCACCCCGCTGTTTTTGAATGAACTTCGACAGATGTACAGCAAATATCCCGACGCCAAAATCGAGGTCAAGGAATTCGAAAACGGCATGGGCGGCGATCCGATCGCTTTGCGCATCACCGGCGACAATCTCGACACTCTGAAACTGCTCGCCGACCGGGTTGAACAGTTGATGGCGGGGACCGAAGGGACAAGATCGGTGAACAATCCTCTGCGAGCGAGCCGCACCGATCTTCGCCTGGTGATCGACCGCGATAAAGCGGGGCTTCTCGGCCTGCCGCTGGCCGACATCCAGCGAACCGTCCGCATGGGAGTGGCCGGTCTGGCGGTTGGTCAGTATCGTCAGGACGACGGCAACGAATATGATATTGTCCTCGGCCTCCCGCGCCGTGAGCGCGCGACCCTTGAACTGCTGGACAACATGTATGTGGCCTCTCCGGCCGGCGGTTATGTGCCCCTTCGGCAGGTGGCTACGCTGGATTTCCACTCCTCGCCCACCAGGATCGACCACTATAAGCAAAAACGGTCCGTGACGGTGACCTCCGACGTGCTTCCCGGTTACAATACCGATAAGGTCACCAAGCAGATTCTGGCCCAGCTGGAAGAATTCAAAATCCCGACCGGGTATCAGTTCATCCCGGCGGGCGAGATCGAAAGCCGCAAGGAAAGCTTCGGGGGCTTCGGCACCGCCATATTGATCGCGGCTTTCGGAATGCTTGTTGTGCTGGTCCTCGAATTCAAAACGTTCAAGGGTACGCTGATTGTCGCCTCGGTCATTCCGCTCGGCATTGTCGGCGGCATCGTGGCCTTGCTTTTGAGCGGCGAGACCCTCTCTTTTGTGTCGATGATCGGATTCATCGCGCTGATGGGTATCGAGGTCAAGAACTCCATCCTGCTGGTCGATTTCACCAACCAGCTCCGACAGAGGGGGATGAGCGTCGATGACGCCATTCAGCAGGCCGGCGAAATCCGGTTTGTCCCGATTCTGTTGACCACCCTCACGGCGATCGGCGGTCTTCTGCCGCTGGTGATCGAAGGTGCCCCGCTCTATGCGCCGCTGGCGCTTGTCATCATCGGTGGCCTGATCAGCTCGACCTTTCTGGCCCGCCTGGTGACGCCGGTCATGTACAAGTTGTTGACGCCGAAACTCTCCGCCGATGATCCTTCCCCGGATGGGATACCGGCATAGACTAATATGAACGAACACTTTCACATGAAAGGAGATAAAGGTGAATCCGATAGACGCTTGTAATAATGAAACGCCGCCGAGCGACAACGCCGGATACGAAATCGCCAGAATCCGCAAGACCCAGGCAAGTTGCTCGCTGTGCGAGGATTACGCCGCCCGCCATGCCGCCAAACCGGTGGCCGTCATGTCGTGCGAAGGCGCCTGCCTGCGCGGCGAAATCTCCCGCCAGGCGGCCAACATTCTCTGCCATGAGCTTGCCCGCGAGCAAACCGTGCGCGTCTGTCTGGGCGGCGCCTTTACCAAAAATACCGGCCAGCGAAGTCTGGTCAGAAACGCCGGCCGGGTGATCGCCATCGAAGGTTGTCCCATCATGTGCGCCACCCGCTCCATGCAGGGGGTGATCGACGATCTGAAACCCGAAGTCATTTTTACCGACAAGTCCTGTTCCTTTGACCAGTCGTTGTTTGGCGTCGACGAAATGCCCGAACCGGACATCAAGGCGTGCGCCCGCGAGGTGGCGAAGAAAGTGGTCGCGACATTGTAATCGGCAGCCGCGATCGTTGTCGCTTGAAATACATGTCAAGTAGGTTGGTAATGAAGTTCACATTGTTTCGTCTCGGATTGGCGGTCCTCGTGACCGCCGCATCGACCGGCGCGGTTGGACTGCGAGTCGGCGCCGGAGCCGAAGTCATCCCGCTCAATTATACCGATCTGAAAGACTACAGCACCGGCTTTGGGTACGCTTTCCGCGCCGACATAGTTTGGGGACGGTTCAGCGCCACGACGGTCGAGATGGGATATAGAAGATGGGATTTCGAGAGTTCGCTGGGGACCGCCCGCAAGGAGTTTCGTCGCTGGGGCCTCATCCAACGATTCTATCCGCTCTCATTCACGACCCTTAAAGTCTCGCCGTATCTTGGCCTGGGCATCACGGCCACGAACCGGGACCGCTTTTCATTGTATATCCCCGACGCCGACTACGCCGGCATCACGTTTTTGGCCGGTTGCGAAATCCCCGCCGGCCTCAAGCGACTGACGGTCGATCCGTATGTTCGCTGGGAATGGAACCACGAAACCGACTGGACATATTCGTATGTCTCTCTCGGCGGGAATCTGGTCTGGAAGCTTTTTTGACGGCTGGCCGCAATTTGCCTCCTGATTTTCGGTGATGGTGGCAGGTAACGTAGCGGGGTTGCGGACGAGCAATTGTCTAGCACTCAACGCTAAAGTTTTACTGTCCGCCATCATCTTGAGGTGGGGGGAATCCGTTTGGGGCAGGCAGGATGCCTGCCGCCCACAAACAATTTAAAGGATTCCTTGTCTCGTCACCTCCGAATTGGGTTTGTTGACATCGTGCCGTCAGGCCTCCCGGCCTGACGGTCTGCAAATTGGGTTCGATTTGCGCCGCATTTTGTTTTTTCCCGATTGACCCCCCTTTCGTCGCGTCGAGCGTAGTCGAGACGCGAATTGTCAAGCGCCGGGGCGCTTGACCTACAAGAGCGACGCAATGTTCTTCCTCCCCAAAAAGAGTAAGACTGGATTCCGGCCGCCGCCGGAATGACAATAACGTGTTCATCTATATAATTGGGACGGGGGATTAATCACGTGCGAGTTGGTAGCGAAATTGATCAGAACACAGGGGGTCGTGTGGTCGGCGGACATTCCTGTCCGCCGGCGAGGAGGGGGATATCGATGCCTGTGCGCGGCACGTATCCTACGTGCCCGGCGTTTGGGGCAGGCAGGATGCCTGCCGCCCACAAACAAAAGCACGACCTCCCCCTTCATTGGGGAAGTCGAATGGTTCTCCAACCCGTCGGATGGTTTTGAACGCCAAGCACGCGGATCTCTATTGAATCACCCGCTAAGTAGTAGGATAACACAAACTCCGGAGGCACTAGTCTGGTTAACGCTTTCCTCTCCCCCGATGGTGACTGTCGCCACAGATCAATTCCTTTCCCACTGTCTCTAAGATAGTAGATCGCTGAACCACGCCCCCTCGAGTATGGGCCCCACAAGATGGCCGAATCGTCAACGATGCGACTAATACTCCCAGACTTGACCTCGAGAATTTCTACATAACTGCGTTTTTTCGGCTCTTTCATGCCCGCGATTAATGTGTCCTTTGAGTAAAGCAACAATTCAAAATCTCGAGAGAATCTTGGATCCGAATTCGCATCCAATTTCCGAACCGGGACAATCCTGTTGGTCCGACTGAATCGCCTGATCTCTACTGTCTCCGCCCCTTTTCCCAACATACTGTCGAACGGGGAGAAGTTACCAACGATTAGCGAGTCTTTCAGAGAAACTGAGTACTGCCTCAAATTCCCCAGCCAACCACCATCGCTGGTGAGTTTCAGATTGAGTAGCGTGTCTGTCGTCACGACCGGCGAAAATCGGGTGACCATTAGATAGTTGCATTCGCTTCCGAGCATCGTAAACGCGAAGGCATTGGTATCGCAAGGTGTTACCGCCACACATCGCCGAGCATCGAGCACCTCGTATTCAAAACTAACTACTTCATTCTCGTCTGGGTACCTTACGAATAGGCAAAGGGGTAATAACTCCGCTGTGTCGCTTCGTTCTACTTCCACAACACCATATCTCCCGATCCCAGCTCCCCAGATGAGGCTTGTATCGTATGCTGAGACCCCGCCATTCAAGCTACTACAAGCCACAAGGCTACTTATCAACAAAACGTACACGCTTGGGCTCCTTTCTTATCTATTAGAAGTGCGGGTCATAGCCTTGGTAGCCTTGGTAACCCGCCATTTATGGCGGGATGACTCTACCATATTACGCCAGATCGAGAGTGTCAACCCCCGAAAGAGCATCACAATCTCACGATAAATCGCGGGTTACCAAGGCGACGAAGATGGGTTACCGGTTTGTAGCACAAGGACTTATGTGTGATTGCGATCAATGTGTGACGTTCTCTGGGGAGACTGTTTTGACTCATAAGAATTGACTTCAGTCCACAAAATGGCCGCTTTACGCTTTTGTACTCTGAGTCCCGATAAGCACCTATATTATCGTTAAGTGAGACGGAGCACAGTGTCAGGTGAACTCAACGCTCAGACTTTTCATCTGCCTGTACAATCTGGGATCGGAGCAATGTGAAGATGACAAGACATCTTGAGACAGTTCAAACAAGCCCGGCAGGTCAGATCATTGCCCTGCTGGCATGGGTAGGGCTCTGTTTCCTCACGGCCTGGATTGGCTCGAGATTCTCGCCCGGCGAGTGGTACCTTCAAATCCAGAAACCATCCTGGACGCCGCCTGGGTACCTTTTCGGTCCGGTATGGTCATTGCTCTATTTGAGTATGGGGGTAGCGGCGTGGCTGGCTTGGAGAAGAGCAGGATTCTCCGGGGCGAGCCTTGCTCTGACTCTCTTCGTTGTTCAACTGATTCTGAATGGGGCTTGGTCCTGGATATTCTTCGGCATGCATGAGCCGGGGCTGGCGTTCGCAGAGATCCTGGTGTTGTGGGGGACGATACTTGTAACCATGTTGGCCTTCTGGCGCGTGATCCCCACCGCCGGCATACTCTTCATACCTTATCTGGCCTGGGTCTCGTTTGCCGCGATCCTGAACTATTCTATTTGGCAGTTGAATAAGAGCGGATGACAGCAAGCACTCAACGGCATACCAACTACCAGGAGAAACTAGTACACATAGACCAAATATATTGGAGGTGGGGGGAATCGAACCCCCGTCCGAGTATAACACCAGGCCGTCCTCTACGTGCGTAGTCGATCTTGCTTTTTCTC
>JACRAV010000355.1 GCA_016213305.1 Candidatus Zixiibacteriota bacterium
AACTTCCTCGCCGCCGCGAAGAATCTCAAGAAGATAAGGGCCGACAAACGGAATGGCGTGCATCATGCCGGTCCCGACCCGCGTGGCGAAGAATGAAAGCTCGTTCCACGGCAGGAGGTATCCGGAAAAACCGAAGGTAAGCGCCAGCCCGAGCACCGCAATGCCGGTGAACCAGGTCATTTCGCGCGGCGGACGATACGCCTGCGTGAAAAAGACCGTGAACATGTGCAGAAACGCCATAAAGATCATCAGATTGGCCGACCACGAATGCAACGAACGAATCAGCCAGCCGAAGGTCACGTCGGAAATGATGAACTTCACCGACTCATACGCCGAATCAGCCCCCGGACGATAGTACATCAACAGCAGAATCCCCGTCCCGACCTGCATCAGGAACAAAAACATCGTCAGCCCGCCGAGATAGTAGAAGATCGAATGGCCGTGCAGTGGCACAACCTTGTGGCTCATGTAGTCGGTCAGATCGCGGATATTCAGCCGGGCGTCAACCCAGTTGAACAATCGCTGACTGCGGGTGGTGGAATCTTTGACCGGAGCCGACATCAGGCGCTCCCTTTCGACACGAAAATGTCGCCGCCGACTTCATTGACCGCGAACACCTCCAGCGGCCGGGGGGGAGGACCGGAAATATTTTTCCCGTCCAGATCGTATTTCCCGTTATGGCAGGCACACCACAGAACTCCCTCGTCGGGTCGATTCTGCACCGTACAGTCCAGATGAGTGCATTGTGCCGACAACGCGCGAAGCTGACCGTCCGGGAGAAGCACAATTATGCCCAGAAGGCGGCCGAATCGGAACGTCTTGGCTTTCTTCGCCTCGGATTCGATCTCCTTGCGACCAAACGGGAGCTTGACCTGATTGACATTCGCTTCGCCCGATTTGGGAGGGAGAAGAAACCGTACTACCGGGTACACTATTGAGGCCGCCACGGCCGTCCCGGCGACGCCGATGACACGATCGATAAAATTTCTCCGCGTTATATCGGCCGGCGGTGTCTTCTTATCTGGATCGTACTGCATAGCGCTCATCTTATGGTGTCGGTCGTCCTGTTGTCATGGCGCGAAGTGTCATCGCCCCCAAGCTTACGGTTCAATTTCGTGTCCGTCAACCTGATTTTCTTTCTTCTCGGCTTCGTCATCTTCCCGGTCCGACACCGCTTTGGCTATTCCCCAGAACACCACAAACCCGAACAAGGCGATGGCTATCGGACCAACCACCCACACAAACGATTCCACGAGAATCTCCCGTCTTCCCTCACGGCTGCAAAGTGACGCTGAGCCGAAGCTCCCGGTGTATGAGTCTGCGATGTCGGTTCAGCCCCGACCGGCCCGTCGTCGGCCGGCCCGTGGCTCTATCGTTCAATCTCCCAATCTACCTGTCCAGCGAGGTGAATCCGACCCGGTCGGACATACACCCCGGTTATTTCCATCCATTGTAGACAGTGCCAACCAACTTTGTCAAGATTAATTTGTCGAGGGAAGAATGCATCCATATTGGCGATGAAGCGGAGTTCATCGTGCTGTCCAATCCCTCACGCCGTCTTATCTTCACCACCATTCCCGCCGTTACCAACTTGTTCCGCCAATTGATACCGTCGATACACCCGCGCATAGTGACCATCGCGCGACATCAGCTCATAATGCCGCCCCGACTCGATCACCCGCCCATCATCGAGCACATGAATCATGTCCGCCTTTTCGAGCGTGTCCGGACGGTGCGTAATCAAAATCGCCGTCATCTCCGGCATCACCTCGTGCAGGCGCGCCCACAATCTCGCCTCGGTGCGGGCGTCGAGCGCCGACGTGCAGTCATCCAGAATCAGCACTCTCGGCTTTCCGACCAGCGCGCGGGCCAGCGCCAGACGTTGCTTCTGTCCGCCCGAAATCGACATCCCGCGCGTGCCGATCGGCGTGTCCAGCCCCTTCGGGAAGACGGCGATTTCGTCTTTGAGTTGCGCGACGTCGATCGCCCACTCCAGCACCGCCTCCGATATCGCCTCGCGTCCGAACACGATGTTGTTGCGCACCGTGTCGCTGAACAAAATCGGTTCCTGCGGAACATACCCGATACTCGCCCTGAGGTCTTCGAGTTTGTACATTCGCAGATCGCGCCCGTCGAGCGTGATCGACCCGCCGGTCGGGTCCACCAGACGCGGGATCATGTTCACCAGCCAGGTCTTTCCCGACCCGACTTTGCCCACCAGCGCCACCGTCTGTCCCGGCTCGATTGAAAACGAGATTCCGTTTATAATCGCGCGTTCTGAACCGGGAAATCCGAATATCACATTGTCAAACGCCAGCCGTGCTTTCAGATTCGCGTCGGTCGCCAGCGTCCCGGTGTCGGCCACCATCGGCGGCACTTTCTCCAGTTCAACCAGCCGGTCGATCGACACCGCCGACTGCCGCGATTTGACCAGAAACTGTCCGATATCGAACATCGGAAACACCAGATACACGATATAGTAAACGAATGCCACCAGTTCCCCGACCGACAGCGATCCGTCGATCGCCATCAGGCCGCCGGCCAGCGTGACGATGATAATCCCGATCTGCCAGATGTAAAAGTACATCGACTCAACCGCGGTGTTCGCCCGGATCGTGTCGATCTCCGCCTGTTTGCGTTCCCGCATGGCGACTTCGACTTTACCCATCTGAGCTTTCTCGCGCACATACGCCTTCACCACCCGGATCCCCGACAGGCAGGACTCCATAACGTCGGTGAAATGCGAAATCCGCTTCTGCAGATGATCGT
>JACRAV010000356.1 GCA_016213305.1 Candidatus Zixiibacteriota bacterium
TGACGCAGAAACTCGACAACATGGGCAATGTCGTCTTCCGGCAGATCGAAAGCCGCCCGCCCGCCACCTACGAATATGAGTACACCTACAACCAGCTCGAAAAATCCACCGACCCGCTGGGGCACACATCACGGAACTTCCACGACGGCTTCGGCAACCTGAAGCAGAGCATCGCGCCGACGGGCGAGACGACGACCAACGATTACTTCCTCGACAACACTTATCCGGTAAAAGGCTTGCTGAAATCCACGTCCGTCGGTTCGCACACGAACGCGCCGCTGGTGACGACGTTTGCTTATGACCCCAACACCGCGAACACGACTCTGGTGGACCCGCCGGGGAATCTCGCCGAAACGACCACCGTCTATGATAACTACAGTGTCGGCGGCGTCGGCCGCGGCGTCGGCCTGCCGATCTCCGTCACGGTGTGGAACAGCCGCGTCACCGCGTCGCTCTATGATTTCAAGAACAACCGCCTCAAGGGCACGGTGGACCCGATGGGGCAGACGACCTGCTTCGCCTACGACATAGCGGGCCGGCGCACGAGGGTGTTCGCGCCGAACGCCGTGCCGGTGAGTATGATGCCCATGCCGGGGCCGTCGCCGACCAATGGGAACGAATGCGGCACGTTTTACGCCACCCTGCCCGACGCCGATTCCCCCACCGCCACATCGTTCTATTACGATGTCATAGGGCGGCAGGTGAAGATGATAAAACCCGCCGTGGGCGGCAAACAGCCGCTGGAGACCGCGGAGTACAACCTCAACGGCGAAATGATGAAGAGTTCTTTCTACATGCGCGGCGCTGTGTCGCCTTCCGACCGCTCCCATATCAGTTACGCCTACGACGCCGCCGGGCGGTTGAAGGAGAAAACCGCTCCGGTGGACCCGGCCCGGCTGTCCAACCCGCCGCCGCAGGGCGCTCCCCCCGCTGTCGAGAAAACCCGGTTCAACTACGACGCGCTGGGCCGCGTCACCGGCGTCGCGAACGACGCCGCGGCTCTGTATTACACCTACGACGTCGCGGGCAACGCGCTGACGGCCGAAACCGGCCCCGGCCTCACGGGCAACTATCCCATTCCTTTCACCCGGAACACCTACGCCTACGACAACGGCAACAACCGCGTTTCGATGGCGCCGTTCCTCGCGTCCGGCCTGACCCCCCGGGTCCGCTACGCCTACGACCCGTCGAACCGGCTGGTCAGTCTCTCGGAATACGGGCTGGGACTGGAGCTGGACAACCGGTTTCCCGACGCGCTGTTCAAATTCCAGTACGACCCGCTGGGCCGCCGCCTCTCGGTGGACGGGCGGGCCGTGGACCTGATCCCGGTGAATTACTCGGGCGCGACGGAGATGGACGAGATGTTTCTGAAGCGGCGGACGGAATACGCCTACAACGCCGAGGGGCTGCTGAAGGGCATCTTTGATTACGACAAGTCAAACGGCAGCGGGGTTCAATCGTTTGAGTACGGCGACGTCGAGGCCGGCTGCTTCATGGGCGGCGCGGCCTGCTCCGGCTACGACCCCGCCGGGCGGCGTCGGTGGATGAAGGCGCGGGACTATAGTGTGAATTACGGGTACGACAAGGTGGACCGCCTGACGGCGGCGAATTACACCGACACCGCGACGGACGGCTATCCCGCGCCGAACGAGACCTACAACTACGACACCAACGGCAACCGCACGGAGAAAAACGGCGCGCAGACCAAAGTCGACAATCTGCGCAACCAGATCGAATCCAACCTCGAATGGACGTTTGCTTTCGACCTCAACGGGAATATGATTGAGAAGAACCACAAGACAACCGGCGAAAAGGTGGAATACACGTATAACGCGGAGAACCAGTTGATGCGCGTCCGATCCGTCACCGGGCCGACGCTGAACTACACGGCGGGGTATATCTACGACCCGCTGGGGCGGCGGATTCTGTACGACATCACGAACTACAAGGAAACCGACCTTGCGAAGAAACGGAAATGCCTGTTCTTTGCCTACGACGGGGATGACGTGATCGCGGAATACGCCTGCAACTATGACACGAACGGCGGCATCGCCGACTACTCCTTGAGTTCCCACTATTTGCACGGCCCCGGCGTGGATGAGCCGCTGGTGTGGTGGACAAAGCTGACGTCGTCTGACACGACGATGCATCCGCATTTGTATTACTTCGATGGTTTGGGTTCCGTAACGGCGATTACCGGATTCAAGGACGGCGTCACGTGGACCGACCCGAACGCCGAGCGACCGGCGGATATCATGGCGACGTATATCTACGATTCCTTCGGCAACCAGGTAAAATTGTGCGGAGAATTGGCGACGCTGAACCGCTACAGATACACCGCAAGGGAGTGGGATGATTTTGGAAGCACCGCGACGGAAATGAAGGGCTTGAATTATCACAGAGCCAGATATGCGGATTTGAAGCTGGGGATATTTCTACAGGAGGATCCGAAATGGGGAGCCAATTTGTTCTTATATGCTGACAATAATCCATCATCCTTTTCCGATCCAAATGGAACAGCCCCACGTGAAATAGGGGGCGGTTTATTTACGGGTCTCGTTTTCCTAGCTCAATATTTATATGACGATTGGTTTAGCTCAAGGCCCATAAATTCATATGAGAATAGTCAAATATTATTTGCGGGCGGGATCTTAAGATTTGCTGGGTTAGAAGATTACGCCAATTTGATAACGAGAACAACATTTCGTGTTGATCCAGGCTTGGAAGAATATGCAAGATCTTCGTATAACAATATAATTCTAAGCCCGGGTTTCTTCTCATTAACAGGCTCGGAACAATCCTTTGTTATGGTGCATGAACTTAAACACCTCATGCAAGGCAAGACTTTTAGGTCGAATATTTTTGGGGGCGAAGTAAATGCTTACAGAGCGCAGATTCAATTAATCCCAGTCTTATTCAGCAAGAAAGCACTTACTAAAGACAATACATTGGTTAAAGATGTTCTTCTTGAATATCGTGATTTGATAAAGGGTGTAGATAAGTATTTGAGGCCTTATCTTTATATGATCATTGATGACCCAACGTATAAGGAGTATAA
>JACRAV010000353.1 GCA_016213305.1 Candidatus Zixiibacteriota bacterium
CGATCGTGAACTGCACCTGCTTGAAGCGCGGCTGAATACGCAGGGAAAAGAGCAGATCGTCGATCAGGTGCTTGAAGTTGTAGCTGATATATTCCGGTTCGGGTTTGGAGAAATCCATCAAGCTGTCAACGAAGCGCTTGATTTTGAAGACGTTGTCGGTGATGGACTTGCCGTTGAATTTGGCCTTATCGTATTTTTCGCGGTCTATATTGACCGCCAGCAATTCGGCGTTGTTGGAGATGATCGACAGGAAATTGTTCAACTCATGTGCCACCGAGGCGGCCATTTCGCCGCGGGCCACCAGCTTCTCCGACAGGATGACATACTGTTCCATGGTCACTTTTTCGGTGACATCCTCGATCGCCATCGCCAGGCCGTCGTGTCCGTTCGGAAGCCCGTGAATGGGGGTGATCTTCACCGACAGGACTTTTTCGACATACCCCGTGTTGTGGTAGTACCGGGCGTCGGCGAACTCCTGCCCGCTACCGACCACCGTATTGATCATTCTCTGCCAGCGCGAGCGTTCGTTTTCGGGAAGGAGTTCAAGAAAGAAAGTCGGTTCGGTGGAATGGGCTATCAGACTGATCCGGTCGCGGTTGAGTTCGAAGACTTCGAGAGCGGTCGCATTGATCGTCGCCAGCCGCCCCTGCGTGTCCAGCACGACAATGCCCACCGGCGCGGTGGACACCACCGACTCGTGGTATCGTTCCATGCGGAGCAGTTTCTCGTAGACCCCGGCGTTGTGCAGGGCGTTGGACACCATCTGCGCGTACAGTTCAAACAGGTACAGGTCCGATTTCAGGAACATCTTGGACTGGCTCGAATTGTCCAGATAGATGACGCCGATGACCTTCTCACGGACAATGATCGGTGCGCACATGATGGAGCGCAAATGAAGCTCCACGACCGATTTCTGGCTCGAATACCGGTCATCGGCCATAGCGTCCGAAGTGTACACCGCCTTGCCGGACTTTGCCACCTTGGTGGTGATGCTGTTGGATATCCGGAAATCCTCTTCCATCAACTGTTCTTTGCACAGATTGTAAGCCGATTTGACCTGCAGTTCGCCCTGATCATCCAGAAGCATGATGAGTCCGCGTTCGGCCTGCATCAGTTCAATCGCCTTGTGCATGATAATCTGCAGAAGATCATCGAGGACCAGCGAGGAATTGATGGCCAGCGATACCTGCAGGAGTTCCTTCAGATCGCCGGTCGCACGGGACGTCCCTCCCCGATCCTGTTCCAGCCGTGGATTGGCCTTGGCGACCTGATCCAGGGTCTGCTCCAGATCGGCAAAAATATCGCGGGAAGTAATGGCCGTATCGTCCGGGTCCTTCACCGACACCGAATGATCGCTACCTTTTGATGCTTGTTTCTTGGTATGACTGGGGTGTTTCATGGGCGATATATCTGGTTCGTTGTTCCTTTGTGATGTATATCGGCTTGATCAAAGGCAAGCTTTACCGCTATCTGCTTGATCCGGAAAGTAATAGCCCGAGCGGAGGGGGACCGGGGCCCGTCATTTTCCAATCTGGCGGGAGGGGCGGAACTGGTTGTCCCGCAACGAATTCAACAACTAAAACGGGTGGGTCAGCTTGACAAAGATTTTGGGGGCATCGCCGCCCGATCTGTCCAGTCGTTTGCTGATTGTCAGACGAAAATCCGATCCGATGTAACCGGCCAGACCAATCGAGTGCTTCACTTCAACATCGCTGTCAAGACGGGAATTATTGGCCATCTGCCCGACATCCCAGAGCGCCGACAACGCGAACTCAGACCCCGGAATGGTTACCCGATACTCGGCATTGGCCAGCCAGAATCGTGTTCCGGACAGCTCTTTCTGCCCGTAACCGTGGAGCGTTCCCAGGCCGCCCAGATAAAATCGCCGGTGCATCGGCAGGTAACCGTCGCTACTGCCGAACATGGCGCGCAACAAAACGATCGATTCGCGACTGATTTTCTGAAACCGGGTCGCCTCTATTGAATAGCGGCGAAAATCAAAATCGGAACTCCAGTCCTTTACCGACCACTCGAATTTCCCCTTAACCGCCCAGCCGGCGGAATCCAGAATCCCTCCGGTGGAACGGGTATCGTACTTTATCGACAGGGCCGGGCCGGCCAGGGTTTTGTCTTCAATGTCCAATTGCCCCGAATCGCGAGCCGGTCGGTCAACCGTTGAGAAGTTGTCGCGGAACCGCTTGTGACCGCCGAAGACCGCCCAGAGGCGGGGGTGGGCGTCCAGCCAGTGCGTTTCTTCAACCTTGAAATCGGCGTTCACCCGGAGACGATGGAGCGGGTTGAATGTGACATACAGGCGCCCCCCCTCGGATTCATAATAATCCTTGAAATCCTCACGCGCCAAAACCACAAAAGCCAGATTTTCGTAGTCGTTCAGTAGCCAGTCATCGTCCGAGGCCAGCCGTCGGAACGCCTCGCCGCCCACGACCACCGAAGGTGCTTTCCGGAGGGTCTGCTCGACCCCGAAGCGGTATCGCCACCGTTCTGATTCGAACGCATACCCGCCTTTCGCCCAGATGGACGGGAGCGTCGAATCGTGATCCTCAAACGCAAAGCCCATGAACAGGTCGAGCCCGTCCACCCGGTCATATCGAATGTCCGGGTCGATGCGGAACTCCCGGTCGCGAGACCACAGTTGATGCCGGTATGCCTTCTTCTGCCGCGGCGACAAAAGCCGGCCATAGACGATGGCCTGCGGGTGCACCGTCACCTCCCGCGCCAGAGAAACGACCGCTCCGCGCACCACGCCGCCGGGGTCCACCGTCACCGCGCCGAAGATCGATATCACATCCTTGTTCACTTCGCCATGGATCGTCACGCCGCCGCCGATCGACACCACATGTCCCCTGACAAACTGGCTGGCGGGTATTTGCACGGGCGAAAGACCGTGGATGATGTTCCCCTGCTTGAGCCGCATCCGGGCGCGCGAAGTGTCGGAGCTGGTGAAGAAATGAATGACCGCCGTGTCGCTGTGTTGCTCAACGGCAAGATCAACGACTTTGGTCAGGTCGAACATATGGTCGCCCGCCCGGATACTATCCTCCCAGATGGTGAGATCGGGAGCGGGAGCGAGCGGCTCTCCGGTTGCGATCGAATCTCCCGGGGCGATATGTACCGTTACCGGTACGCTCGAATCTGGCGCCGACACCCGAATATTCCCCTTGTTGTCGCCGCTGATCGTAAAGTACAGGTCCAGCGTCACCGAGCGACGGTATTCCTTATACTCGGTCTGCGCCGGAGTCGGGCGCGCGGCCAATGCTATCCACAGTACCGTGGCGGTCAACAAAAGGGTGAGGCGGCTGTTCATACGTGTGATGAAAACAGGTTTTATACGTGTCAGTCAAGCATGGAGTTGCCTTCAACCCCGGAGGGGCGGCGGCAGTTCTCCCGTGGCCTCATAACTACGATAGTCCGCCAACGCCTGTCGGTGAGACAGGAATGCAATTTCGGCCGGGGTAGATTCGGGCGCAAACCAGGCGACTTCGAGAGCATCGTCCGCCGCGCACAATTCTCCGCCGATGACACGGGCCAGGTACAGTATCAAAACGGCGTTGGTGCGGGGATCGTCATTGCCGGAATAGACCTGAAAGAAGCGAATTAATCCAATCTTAAGTCCGGTTTCTTCCTCGACTTCGCGCAATGCTGTCTGCGCCGGGTGCTCCTGCCATTCCATGAATCCCGCCGGAAAACACCACCACCCGATACGCGGCGGGTGTGCCCGTTTGACCATCA
>JACRAV010000354.1 GCA_016213305.1 Candidatus Zixiibacteriota bacterium
AGAACGTCACCGGGATCCAAGTCTACGGCGGCCCCGGCAACGACGGCCTCTACGGCGACTACTTTTATTCCAGCGAATACTACTTCCTCGGCGCGACCCAATTTGAAAACACCTACGGCCGCGTCAAACCGGGGGTCGGGATACTCGCCTACGGCGAAGGAGGCCTCGACCGAATCTTGGGAAGCCTCCGTGACGACACCCTGGACGGCGGAGCGGATCATGACTACCTCGACGCCTACGTCGGCGACGACACCGCCTTGGGTGGCCTCGGCAACGACCTCATGAACGGCGAAGAAGGCCAAGACGATATTCAGGGCCAAGACGACAACGATCTCCTCGCCGGCGGCCAAGGCGCCGACCATATCCTCGGCGGCACCGGCAACGACCAACTCTATGGGGATGCCCAATACCGCTACGCCACCTGGAATGGAACCAGCGGCACCCTCGTCTACGGCACCGCAGGCTTCTCCGGCAATTTCCCCGTGGTGAAGGACGCCCCCGAAACCCAGGCCGGCGACGACGTCTTAGAAGGCGGCGACGGCATCGATGAAATCTTCGGCGGCAATGGCGACGACCTCATCAGCGGCGACGCCGGCAACGACATCAACCTCCAAGGCGAAGGCGGCGACGACCTCCTCTTCGGCGGCGATGGTGATGACAAGCTCTGGGGCGACTCTTCCGCCAACGCCATCACCGGAATAGACGGCAACGATTACCTGGATGGCGGATCGGGAGACGATCGGTTGATGGGCGAGGGCGGTCATGCGGTGACACAGAACTTCCAGCACGTCAGCGCACCTTTACTTTGTAAGCTTGTCGGTGGCACCAACGCAGCGTATCGTTTGGCGGCGTAGGACGGCAAACAAGAAACAAAAGGGATCATTCATGCGAACCAAGAACAAAGCAACAATAGCTTTATTCTATTTCCTGCTCGCCGTATTCGCGGTCTGCGACGCGAAAGAATCCTCCGACCCGACAATCCCGGCCGTACCATCGCTGTATCCCGTGATGGATTCTGGGGTGTGGGCTGATGCGCTTCATAATTCCTTCATCTATTGGCTTGATAATAACCGCGTTCTTTTTAAGAACTCCGAAGAAAAGGAAAAAGCCAAACACTACCGGGGTCGGTTTAATCTTTCCATCTGGGATATCAGGACAAACAAAGTCACTCCCTATAGCGAATACGCCAAATCCCTTAGCGTGTGTTATCGAGAGGGATTCATTTATTACATCCTCACCGACGAGAACAAGAACCAGCGGCGATTCGCTGGAGAGTTTGGGAAGGAGAAACCGTTTGTTCCTCCTACCGCGAAAAATGTTCGCTACAACGAAATGGATTGTCGGTTTTGCGCCGATCCGGCACCGGCCGAGAAACTGGAGGGACCGAAGCGCCATGACTTGAGGTTCTTGTTGCACCGGCACGGTTATCTGGATTTTGGTTTGAGTTCGGAGAGTAATTTAGCCAAACCTACCCTTTACTATCGAAAGGGCTTGGACAAACCGATTTCTCTCCCGTTTATGAATCGTGATATTACCTATTACCAATTCAAAGACGCTTATCTTTTTCATCCCCTTGGGAAAGAAATTACCGGCCGCGATTTTCTTTGGTTGTACCCTGATGGAAAAACAGAAGAAATAAAATTTCCCAATGTGTCAGATAGAAAATTGGTGTATGGCAATAAGTACTACACTCGCAAAGGGTTCTTTGTTTATTTCTACGACGGCCAACCCCCGAGCTTTAAAGTTCCCGGCAACACGGGCGGTTACCTAGTCGCAGAAGATGGTAAATCTTCTAAAGTCATTTCCGGCTATCTCAAGGGCATTGTCGTTTCCCCCGACGGCTGCAAAATCGCATTTGTTCACTATCCATATCTCGATGCGACGCTTGTCGCTGATCCGGCTCCCATTACTCTCAAAATGATCAACTTCTGCACGGAGGAGAAATCACCATGAATAATCCTAGCCTCGACCGCCTCATGATGGAGGCATCTGCCGCGGCTTACAACGTTTCGATGTTAAATCCGTTGGACCCCAACAGTCATGCGGCGACCTTGAGTGGCGCTGACCCTAATGGTCTCATCTATAACGTAGACCAAAATGGCTATGTTCAAAATACTCTCCTCGGCGCTTATGGTTACAGGGTCGAGGCAGGTTTCGATGACGCATTTGCTGTTAATCCAACGGGCTTCAAGGCCGTCATTCTCTCCCGTACCAAAGCCGACGGCACCAAGGACTGGATCGTCAGCTTCACCGGTACCGAGCCCACGGCGCTCGACCTTGCCAGTGATTTGCAGTTGGGGTGGAATCAATGGAATTCTGCGCCGCCGCAAGGCGGCCAAGCTGTGATCGAGTTTTTAAGAACCAATGTACAAACGGGTTCAACTATCAACTTCACCGGCCACTCCCTCGGCGGCGGCTTGGCCGAATACGCGGCGTACTATGCGAAGACGGATCAAACACTTTCTCAACTGAACCTCACCCTCACCACCTTCAACAGCATGGGCGTACGCGACTCCCTCGCGCTCCACGAAGGCCTCGACCAAAGCGCCGTCGACACCGCCGTCGCCGGCCTCACCGCCACCCACTACATCCGCAAAGGTGACATAGTCGGACTACTGGGCGGTCACGTCGGCGACACGGTCAGTACCGCCGATGGCCTTGTCTCTAATGTCTACGAACTGGGGACCAATACCTTGTTCTTGGGTGACGCGCACGTTTTGCCCACGCTCTACCAAGACGACCTCTACAGCGCCCACAACTACAACCCTGATTATCTCACCATCCACACCACCAAACGCCTGATCAACACCATCGTCGAACTCGACACCCAAGGCATCACCGACCCCCGGCAGATGCTCAGCACCGCCTTGGAATCCTTGTTCAACAGCATGAAGAACGGCGACCCCGTGGAGGTCAACAGCTTCATGCGCTGGGTGGTGGATAATCTCAAAGACTCCAGCAAGATTAGCGCCCCCACCCATGCGCTCCTCATCGACATCGACTGGGCCGGCCAGATTAAGGACGGCGTCTTAAGCAGTCCCACCGTCTACACCGCCCTGTATAACGGCCTGACCGCCTGGGACAAGGTCACCGACACCTTCACGGCGCTTAAGGATTGGGCCGGAACCACGGCCAGTCAGGCGCTGGATTCAATTACCTCGGACATCGAGCGCTTTATTAACAGCATTGAAACTTATGTTGCGCCCACTGATCGCGGCACGCCCCCGGCGCTGGAACTGATCGCCTGGCTCGACAGCGGCTACAGCGCCGCCGACGTGATGACGGCCGCGCAAGGCTATGCTAACCAACTCACCACCAACCCCGATGCCTTAAAAACCCAAATCGACAGCAACCCCTTATCCTTCCTCCCCCCATTGACCGCCCCCAACGCAGCGGATTATTCCGGCGACGCCCCAGGCCAAGCCGCCTACCAGCTAGCCCTGGACTTATACAATCAAAAGCTCACCGAACGCACCGAGGTCCAGAATCTCTACACCCAATACCAAGCCTATCTACAGAACCTCCCCGAGCCTACGTATAACGGCCCCGGCCACGGCACCGACCCCCAGCCCACCATCACCGGCACGGTCGATCCTGACGCCAACGCCTACTACCCCAACAGTCCTTATCTCAACGCCGCCGCCGGCTTCCTCCTCCCCACCCAGGAAAGCGGCGGTTCTGTCGTCAGCGGTGCGGGCAATCTCTTCAGCGACGCCATCACCCAGGTGATCAGCGGCGACGCCGGCGCCGATGTGATCGAAGGTCACGCCGTGGTCGG
>JACRAV010000362.1 GCA_016213305.1 Candidatus Zixiibacteriota bacterium
GGTGTGGGGCCGACTGCAGTTCAGGTAGCAATCTGTCAAGTTCCTCGCGGGTCGGCGGCTTGCCGTGCCATCCGACCTGATCTTCCATGAATGACACCCCATTGCCCTTGGTGGTGCGGCAGATCACAACCACAGGCAGGCCGGTATCGTTCCGATTGCGCGCCCAGTCAAGCTTATCAACAAGCGATGAGAGGTCGTGACCGTCTGTTTGCAGAACATGCCAGCCGAAGGCCTGATATTTGGCGTCGAGCGGATCGATAGTCATCACCTCCGATACCGGACCGTCGATCTGCAGACGATTCTTGTCAACGATCAGAATGAGATTGTCCAACCGATGGTGGGCGGCGGACATGACCGCCTCCCAGAGCGATCCTTCCTGATGTTCGCCGTCGCTGGTAATCGCGAAAATCCGATGCCCTTTGCCGTCGAGTTTGGCCGCAAGGGCCATACCGACTGCAATTGATACCCCCTGTCCCAGCGAACCGGTGGAAACCTCGACTCCCGGCAGGTCGAGCCAGTGCGGATGCCCCTGGAAAGGCGAATCAATGGCCCGAAGTTTCATCAATTCGCGTTCGTCGAAATATCCGGAAACAGCCAGAGACACATATAGGGCCGGAGCTTTGTGGCCGGCCGACCAGATGATGCGGTCGCGGTCGGGCCATTGGGGGGCATCTGGATCGTGTCGGGCTACTTTCAGATAGAGAGCCGCCGCAATATCCATGACGCTAAGGGTTCCGCCGGAATGGCCGGAGCCGGCGGCACACAGAGCGATTTCGTTGAGCGCCCGCATACGGGCGGCTATAGCAACCAGATCGCCCTCCGAGTACTCTCTGGAGATATTCCCGGTACGGCTGTCGATCAGGGGCATGGGATCAGGAGGATTGCTGAAGCCGGCGCCAGACGGCGATGACCTGTTTTCGAAGGGCCGCCCGGGTGGTGGTGTTGGTCACGACATAATCGGCCCGGCTCAGAAATTCGCTTTGGTCGGCCTGGAGCTTCATCCGGCGAAGGATATCGGCTCTCTTGAAACCTTTCGCCGTCATACGGGCCAGACGTGTCCTGGCGGGCGCTTGAACGACCACCACGCAGTCAACCCTGCGGTCGAGCTTCCACTCCAGAAGGAGAGCGGCGTCAATAACGACTGTCTTTCGCGTCTTTACGTACACATGGGTTTGGCGGCGCAATTCCTCAAGCAGGAGCGGATGAACGATTTTGTTCAATGTTTCGCGCGTCGATTGGTTCTTGAATGCGGCCTTTGCGACGGCGCCGCGGTCAACTTTCCCCCGCTTGTTCAGGACTCGTGTCCCGAAGGCGCGCACCAGTTGCCGGCGAACGGCGGCGTTGTCTTCCAGCACCCGGCGGCCAATCACATCGGCAGAAATGACCATTGAGCCAAGCTCGGCAAATAGGTCGGCGACCGACGATTTACCCGCGCCGATTTGTCCGGTCAGACCGATGAGCATAACCGGCAATTAAGACGAATCAGACTATTAGCGCAAGAACCTATAGAATCAGAGTCCCACGCGGGTCTGGATCACCAGCGTTGCCGGGTTAAATAGGTCATCAGGGAACAGCCAGGGGTAATCGCCGGCCGGCAAAGGCGAGAAGTTTGGTCTTCGGGTGTGGTTGAACACCAGACGCAATCCAAGGTCCAGGGCCACGTTCGAATTCAGACGATAGGCCACCCCTCCAGCGAGAGCGATCCCATCCTTTTTTTCAGTTGACCATATACGACCGACCACGGTGTTCGAATCCGTGCTATAAATGACCGTCTGACCATGGTACCAGGACCGATCAAGCTCGAAACTACCGAAGGCGCAAAGGCGGGCGTGCCGGGCTTGTATCCTCAGCCCATATGCGAACGACGTGGTGGTCAGGCGGGTGACAAAATACGGGTCGTGTTTCGGCTGGTACGAGAGTCTTGCCTGGACCGTCAGAACCGGAAGGACCCAGACCGACAGGCCAACATCGGCACCGGGGGTCTTTCCGGTTTCCGCGTGGTCAAACCGCCAACCAACACCCAGGGCCGCTTGAATGATCGGCTCTCGAACACGCGGTTTGAGATCGGTCTTCTCATCCGTCCATTGCGCCAGAGCGGTTGTTGCCACGAGCGGCATCAACAGGGCGATCAGAATAATTCGCATGACCCCTTCCCGGTTTGGCTGGCTCAAGGCCGGAGAACTCTACTTCGCCTCCAGCCAGTTCTCACCCACGCCCATATCCGCCACCAGCGGGACTTTGAGCTTGATGACTTTCTCCATCCCGTCCTTTACAATCCGGCGGACGTCGTCGAGTTCCTGTTTATAGACGTCGAAGACCAGCTCGTCGTGCACCTGAAGAACCATCCGGGTGCGAAATCCTTCAAGCTTTCCGTGAATCTGGATCATCGCCTTCTTGATGATGTCGGCGGCCGTCCCCTGGATGGGAGTGTTGATGGCCGTCCGCTCGGCGAATTGCTGGACATTGAAGTTACGGTCGTTTATTTCGGGCAAGTACCGTCTTCTATTGAACAGGGTGGTCACATACCCGTTGTCGCGGGCGAACTGCTTGGTCGTTTCTATATACGTACGGATCCCCGGATAGCGATTGAAGTAGGTATCGATAAACTCTTTGGCTTCTGAGACGCTCATGCCGGTCTGCTGGGATAAGCCATAGGCCGAAACGCCGTAGATGATCGCAAAATTGGCGGTCTTGGCCACCCGGCGCATATCACCAGTCACTTTGTCGAGTCCAACCCCATACACTTCGGCGGCAGTGCGGACATGGATATCTTCACCGTTCTTGAAGGCCGTGATCAGCACCTCATCCGAGGCGTAATGAGCCAGAATCCGCAGTTCGATCTGGGAATAATCGGCCGCCAGCAGAACGTAATCGCCGTCTCGCGGGATGAATGCTTTGCGGATCTGCCTCCCCTCTTCGGTCCGTACCGGGATATTCTGCAGGTTTGGATCGGTGGAGGAAAGCCGGCCTGTGGCGGCGATGGTTTGATTAAACGACGTATGCACCCGCCCGGTTTTCGGATTGATCAGTTCGGGGAGGGCATCGATGTAGGTCGATGTGAGCTTGGTCAGCTGGCGATAATCGAGGATCAATTGGGGAAAGGGATGAATCCGGGCCAGTTCTTCGAGCACGCCGACATCGGTCGAGAATCCGGTTTTCTTGGTCGTCTTCCCCTTGGTCGGCAGTTGAAGTTTCTCGAAAAGAATGTGCGACAACTGCTGGGTGGAGTTGATGTTGAACTCCATGCCGGCGGCGGCATATATCTCCTTGCGGATGCCCGCCAGTTTGGATTCCATCTCGCGGGAAAGTACTTCCAGAAAGTCGCCGTCAATCCTTACGCCGGCTTCTTCCATCTTTGCCAGCACTTTCACCAGGGGGAGTTCGATGTTGTAATACAGGTCGTTGAGTTTGAGGTTGTCGATCTCCGGCGCCAGTTTGCCGCGAAGCCGATAGGTGTAGTCGGCATCCTCGGCGGCATAGAACGCCGCCTTATCCACCGGCACCGTATCAAAAGTCCGCTGATTCTTGCCGCTACCGATAAGATCGGTGATCGGTTGCATGGTGTATGTGAAATAGCGGAGGGCCAGGGCATTCAAATTGTGCTGGCGGCCGGAGGGATCGATCACGTAGGAAGCAATCATCGTGTCGAACGAGAGCGGCGCCATGTCGATGCCGTACCGGTGGAGGACCTGCCAGTCATACTTCATATTCTGGCCGATCTTCTGGACTCTGGCGTCTTCAAGGAGCGGCTTGACGATAGCCAGAGCTTCATCAATGGGCAGACATTGTAGGCGATCAACCGAATGCCCAACCGGCAGGTAGAACGCTTCGCCCGCGAGGTCGCACAGAGAAATTCCCACCAGTTCGGCGGTCAGGGGATTGGTCGAGGTGGTCTCCGTATCGACGGCAATTTCCTTTTTCGCGGCGAACTCCATGACCAGCTTCTTCAGGTGATCCAGAGAGGTGACCGCCCAATATTTGGCCTTGGCCGTCTCGGCTGGCTTCTCTTCGGCCGTTGAACCGGCGACCACCTGTTTAAGAAGCGACCCGAATTCCATCTCGGTGAACAGCTTGGTGGTAGCCGCGGCATCCACCGGTCTGCGCGCCAGCGACTCAATGGTGGCTGAGACCGGGACCTCACTATGCAGAGTCACCAGCTCACGCGAAAGCTTTGCCATTTCAATATTTGCGGCAATCTTCTCGCGCACCCCTTTAGCCGATATTTTGTCAATTCCAGCCAGTACCTGGTCAAGCGTCCCGAACTGGTTCAAAAGCGAGTCGGCCGTTTTGGGACCGATTCCGGGCACACCGGGGACATTGTCCGAACTGTCCCCCATGAGCGCCAGTTTGTCAATCACCTGATCAGGGCGGACGCCGAATTTGGCCAAAACCTCGGCCGGCCCCATCGACTCCGGTTTGGAAAACTGGGAGATGTGGTAGATGCGGATATGGTCGGTAACCAGCTGGAAATAGTCTTTGTCGCCGGTCACACACCAGACGTCGAGTCCCTCTTTTTCCGCCTGCCGGGCGAGGGTGGCGATAATGTCGTCGGCCTCATATCCGGGTAGTTCTATTTCCGGAATGTTGAGCGCCTGGACCGCCTCGCGGATGCGCGGGAGCTGGGCCACCAGTTCATCCGGCATCTTGGCGCGATGAGACTTGTACTCGGCGTACATCTCGTGGCGAAAGGTCGGCTGTTTGCTGTCGAACGCCACCGCCAGGTAATCCGGCTGTTCCTCGCGGATGATCTTCCAGAGCGAATTGACAAAGCCAAAAGTGGCGGAGGTGTTCTCCCCCTTCGAGTTGATGAGCGGGTTGCGGATGAAGGCAAAGAAGGCCCGGTAGAACATGGCCGAGCCATCGACCAGGTATAGTGTCTTGCGCTTGCTCATTGGCGGTAGAGGCGGTGTTCGACAATATAGCGAGCCACGGCGGGGGGCACCAGTTCGTAAAACCGGTCGGTCGGAATTTGGGCGGCGGCCAGTTGCCGCACATTGGTTGCCGATATATCAACCAGACGGGACTCGACCCAGATTATTCGTTCTCCTGCTGAAATACTTGTGGGCGATTTCCCTGCAAAGCCGGGACGCTTCCCGATCACAAGGATCGACTCGGCAAGTATTTCATCCGGGTGATACCAGGCATCGAAGGTGCCGGCATTGTCGGCGCCGACCATCAGGTACCATGAAACCTCCGGATGCCTGCGTTTGAGCGCCTGTATGGTGTGAATCGTGTACCCGGAAAGATTTTCGTCGCGTTCGATGGCGCAACATGAGAATGTTGGAAGGTGTTCGACCGCCAATTCGGTCATGGCACAACGGTTTTCAAACGAGGCCTGACACACGTTGTTGCGATGGGGTGGTCTGGCGGACGGCACGAACAGAACACCGGCGAGTTTCAGGGCGGACTGGATATCCTGCGCGAGGGCCAGGTGGCCATAGTGGATCGGATCAAACGCCCCGCCGAACAGTCCCCATGACTGTCCGGGTTCAGGAGTCGGCTTTTCCGGCTTGCGATTTATCACCGGAAAGGTCCTTCAATCTGGCGAGATACGCCTGGGCTTTCTTGTTCCGGGGATGATCGGGGAAGTCGGACACAAAAGCCTGAAATCTTTCGCGCGCCCGGTCAAAATCCCCCGCATCGAAGGCCGCAAGCCCGAACCGGTAGGCGGCCTCGGCCACCCGTTGATTTGCTTTGACAACCCAAGGATGCTTGGGAAAGACCTTTGTAAAGACGGTGAACTTGTCGCGGGCCACGTCGAAATGGCCAAGCTTGAACTCATCCTCGGCGATCATGAAAGTGGCCCGGGGGCCGTAGTCGGTGTCGATGTAGTCGTCCACCACGCGCTGAAAATAGATGCCGGCCGCCTTATACGATTCAAGCCGCACATACACAATCGCGGCGTCATAGTACTTGCGCGCCAGGCGGGTCTTCCCCCGGAGGATGTACTCCCTGGCCGACGCGACCAGGGGCGATTCGGGGTGATCGGTCACAAAGTCATCGAGTTGCTTCATGGCGGGATCAAGTTCGGTCTGGTCCAGCCCGAAGTTCTTGGGAGCCGATTCGTAGGCCGAGGCGGCCCTCATGAACTGGGACTCCTCGGCGAAGGGCGACGACGGATAGTTCACCAGCAGTCGGTTGAATTCGGCCGTGGCCAGTTGATACTCCCCATTGCGGTAATATGACATGCCCAGATAATATTGGGCCGTATCCACGACCGGATCGCCGGCGTGACTATAGACCAGATTCTGAAAGATGAGAATCGACTGAAAGTACTTCTTCTTGTCGAACTTCTCTTTGCCCATGGCGAACAGTTCGGCCGAGGTCCGGTTGGCCAGCTTGGGCGCACCGCCGCAACCCGCCACAAAGATGGCCGCGATAACAAGGGCGGATACGACTCGTGCGGGATGGTAGAGGTTCACGCTTTGTAGGTCTCCTTGAGCATTCGGTAGTTCGCGATTACTTTGTTGAGATAGTTGCTCGGCAGAGGTTGATTGGTTCTCATCATCTTGCGAAGCCGCGTCTCTCCAAGATTATAGGCCAAGAGCGCCTTCTTGATGTCTTTGAATTCGAGAAGTTTTTCAAACAAGTAGGCGGTCCCGAGTTTGACATTTGCTCCCGGCTGGTTGAGCGTGGAAAGCCCCTCCCAGTCCACTCCTGCCCGGGGCGCCACATCTTCTCCGGTAATCGGCGCCACCTGCATCAATCCGCGAGCGCCCTTCGGCGATACTTCATTGCGCTTAAAAGTCGATTCCGTCAGGATGATCGCCAGAATGAACATCGGGTCGTACTGGTACTTCTTGCTCTCGGAGTACACCACCTCGGTCAGTTCCCGTATCTCGTCGTCCTTGAAGCCGATTTGAAAATCGCCGATCGCCTTGAGAATCTGAAGTTTGTCTTCAAGTTCCGAGATTCGTCTCTGCTGAAACGCAATCTGCTGTTCCAGATTGTACTTGTCCATCACCAGGTAGGCCAGCACACATGACTGGGTCAGATAGATCACCATCAGCAGGTATGCCATCGGTTTGGACAGGAAAATGCCGAGCTTTTCAAATTGTATCATGGCCCGCTCCTATACTGGAGAACCCACGAGGTCATATCCTTCGACCTCGGTCACTTTTACCGTCATCATATCTCCAACCCGAAGACCGCGGCCGTGCACATACACGCTCTGGTCAACCTCGGGACAGTCGCCGCCCGACCGGCCAAGAGCTGGACCAGTGGCATCGATTTCGTCAATAATAACCGGCAGAGTTTTCCCCACCAGGGCGGCATTCTTCGCCAGCGCAATTTCCCTCTGAATCGACATGACAATCTCGATCCGTTCCGCTTTCACCTCATCGGACGCCTGATCGCCGTAATCGGCGGCGGGCGTTCCTTCCTCGGCAGAATACGCAAATACTCCCAGCCGATCAAACTGAGATTCCTCGATAAAGTCACATAATTCGCCGAAATCGGATTCAGTTTCGCCGGGGAATCCGACTATGAAAGTGGTCCTGATCGTCGCGTGGGGTACTCGAGAGCGGATTTCTCCCATCAGCCGTTCGATTCCGGGCCGATCGATCTGGCGATGCATCCGATCAAGGATGCGGGAATTGATATGCTGAAGCGGCAGGTCGAAATACGGCAGGACCTTTGTGCCGCTACCGAAGTAATCGATCACCTCGTTGTCGAGTTTAGCCGGATAAAGGTACATCGGGCGAATCCATACCACCCCGTCCACCGCGTTCAGTTCTTTCAGGAGATCAACAAGCGCTGGTGTCCCCGGCAGATCGTACCCCCACAGCGTCGCTTCCTGCGACACCAGAATAAGTTCCTTCTTGCCGTTAGCGGCCAGAAACCGGGCTTCGTTAACAATCGACGCCATCGGTCGCGAACGGAATTTCCCCCTCATCCCGGGAATGGCGCAGTAGGTACAACCACGATCACACCCATCGGAAATCTTAAGGTAGGCGTACGGATATCCGTCGCTGATATAGCGGTGTTTCCACGACAGGTACCCCAGCTTTCGGGATTCAATCCTGACTGTCCTTTCCAGTTTGGTGGAGCCGGTTACTGCCTGCGCCAGCGAATCGAGCGCCCCGTGACCGAACGCCCCATCCAGCTCCGGCATTTCGGCAAGCATTTCATCGCCGTTGCGCTGTGTCAGACAGCCGGTGGCATACAACGTTTGTAATTGCCCGATTTTTTTGAGGGCCGCCAGACGCAGGATTTCGTTGATCGATTCTTCCTTGGCTGTCTGGATGAACCCACAGGTGTTGACAATGACCGACTCGGCCTCTTCCGCCGACGCGGCCGGTTGATGGCCGGCGTCGATCAGACGGGCGGCAATGTAGTCGCCGTCCACGTCGTTTTTCGGACAGCCCAATTTGTGTACGTAAAACCGCATGCTACTTCAGTCTCATTCGTTCAGCCGAATCAGGAAACTCCGGAACAAATACTGTCGAATCACATCCGCCGGTCAACGACTGCTCCCGGAACACAATCCGATTCTTCTCCTCGTTGACGTCGAAATACTCGATCGTGCGGATGGCGCTTTTGCGCCGATCGATCGTCACCACAAGCGAGTCCGGGACATTGTCGTATCCGGAGGTCGATTTGACCAGGCGGTAGGTCGAGTCGGGACGTAGTATAGCGGTTTTGTAGATTTCGTCAAGCCGGGTGATGAAGGAAACTTCGGCCCCAAACCGGTCATCGGGATCGAGTCGCTCGATCACCACCTGATTGTTGTCATGGGAATAGCTGTAGAGATCGACGCCGTCAAACAGATACTTGTCTTTGCCCAGCACGACTTTGTACTTCCCGGAGCCGGCGATGACAGCCGATCCGGCCACCGAGTCCACCGTCTCAAATACCGATGATTCGATGATACTGATGAAGTTGATCTTCACGCAGGCGGCTTTGCGGTAGGCCTGCTTGATGGCGTCGAACGTGTCGGCCCGGACACCCCCGCCCGCCAGTCCGACCAGCAGGGTTAGGGCAACTATTCGAATGGCATTACCCGGCATATTCATTATACGCGAGAAGGGATAAAGTGTTTATTGTGCATCGCCGGCGGGCTGACGGCTTGGTCGGGCGGCTCCCAGCGAATCGAGAAATGATTTGTCAACCACCACTTCCCGCGCTTTGGAACCGTCGAACGGCGACACCACCCCCGCCTGCTCCAATTTATCAATCAGTCGCGCCGCCCGTTGATATCCGATCCCCAGCCGGCGCTGGAGCAGGGAGACCGATCCCTGTTTGTGGCGAATGACCACTTCACAGGCCTCGCGGAACAACGGATCGCCGGTATCGATCTCTCCCTCAGACGAGTCCTCGCTGGACTGCGAAATGCCCTCCAACGCCAGCATCGGGATTCCCTGCTCATTGATGAACGTGACAATTCGCTCGGTTTCCTCGCTGGAAATGTATGCGCCGTGAACGCGTTGCGGCTCCGGCTGACCGGTTGACAGAAACAGCATGTCACCCGAACCGAGCAATTTCTCGGCGCCGTTGCCGTCGATAATCGTCCGGCTGTCAACTTTCGAGGCCACCTGAAACGCCACGCGAGCCGGGAAATTGGCTTTGATCAAACCGGTAATGACATCCACCGACGGCCGCTGGGTGGCCAGGATCAGGTGAATGCCGACCGCGCGCGCCATTTGGGCCAGTCGCGTGATGAGCATTTCGGTGCGGCTTGAAGTCGAGGACATCATCAGGTCGGCCAGTTCGTCGACAAAGACAACGATATACGGTTGCTTGGTTTCCTCGGTGGGTTGTCGGCGGTTATAGTCCTCGATATTTCTGACCGAGGCCGCCGCGAAACGACGGTACCGGCTTTCCATTTCATTGACGATATCGGAGAGCACCTTCTCGGCCCCTTTGGGCTTGGTGACCACCGGCCGGCCAAGGTGCGGAATGCCCGCATAGACCGACAATTCAAGCATTTTGGGATCGATGAACACAAACCTGACCTGATGCGGATGCAGTCGATACAAAAGCGAGGTGATCAGCATGTTCATACAGACCGATTTCCCCGACCCGGTCGCCCCGGCGATCAGCAAGTGGGGCATTTTGGTCAGATCGGCGACAAACGGTTTGCCGGCGGTATTTTTGCCCATGGCGAGCGGTAATCGAATGGCCGGATTGTTGAACTCTTCGGTTTCAAAAATGTCGCGGGCATAGACGGTTTGCGGGTTCCGGTTGGGGATCTCCACACCGACGGCGGCCTTGCCCGGAATCGGGGCGATGATGCGAATCCGTTTGGCTTTGAGCGCCAGCGCCAGATCGTCGGACAGGCCGATAATTTGATTTACCTTAATCCCCGCCGCCGGTTTGAACTCATAACGGGTGATCACCGGACCGGGAAACCGCTCAATCGGTCCTTCGATCTTAATGCCGAACGTCTCCAGCGTTTCCTGAAGCATCCGGGCGGTCATCTGAAGCTCCTCTGCGCCGACAGCCGTGCCGGGGTTGGGATTGGTCAGTAAGAGGTCCAGACCCGGATACTTGTACTCGAACGATTTGATCTGGACCGGCTCGGCCAGGCGCTTGATCGTGGCTTTCCCACGCCCGGCCTTCTTCTTTTCAGTTATTGGACCAAGATCAAGCTCGGCCTGCTCGGGAGATACGTCAATCGACGGAGTATAGTCTTTCTCTTCAACCGGCTCCGCTTCCGACTCTTCATCAAGCTCATCTGATTCCGATTTACGCCACGAAAAGGTCAACAGGGTACGAAGCCCGCCGAACATCCATTGATATGCCCGCTTGAGATACTCCAA
>JACRAV010000360.1 GCA_016213305.1 Candidatus Zixiibacteriota bacterium
AACTTCGCCAGCAGATCGCCGACGCCCAGGCCGAGCAGAAGAAGTACGTGATCAAGGACGAACTCTGGTCCACCTACCTTCAGAACGGCGGGACCGGATTGAATGCTTCGACCGGCAACGACGGCACCCAGTATTTCTTGTCGCTACCGAAAAACCGGCTCGAATTGTGGGCGTATCTGGAAAGCGACCGTCTGGCCAACCTGGTCTTGCGCGAATTTTACTCGGAACGCGACGTGGTCATGGAAGAACGCCGTTTGAGTTTGGAAAATCAGCCGCGCGGGACGCTCGATCAGGCGGTTTCCGCGGCCACCTTCTGGGCTTCCCCGTACAAATGGCCGGTGGTTGGCTGGATGAGCGACCTGCAGACGGTGCTTCGCGAGGACGTGGAGCAGTATTTCAAATCGCACTATTCACCCGCCAACGCAGTGGCGGTGATCGTGGGCGATGTCAAAGCCGATGAAGTCTTTGCCGTGGCCGACAAGTATTTCGCGTCGATTCCGTCCCTCCCGCCGCCGCCTCCGGTGGTCACGTTCGATGCCCCTCATACCGGCGAACGGCGCGTGGAAGTGGAATACGACGCGAATCCCTCGGCGTTCATCACCTGGGCAATCCCGGCCATTGGGCATCCCGATCTCCCCGCCCTCGATGTGGCGGCCAATATCCTGTCCAACGGTCGCACCAGCCGATTTTACAAGAGTATCCGCGAGAAGAAGCTGGGCATGGCGTCGGCCAATTCCGACTACGCCCGTTATCCCAGCGCCTTTACCTGCACGGTCAACCCGTTTCCGGGCCATACCATTCAGGAAATGGAAGATGCCGTGTACGCCGAAATCGACCGGATGAAAACCGAAAAAGTCACCGACTGGGAATTGCAGAAGGTGCGCAATCAGATCGACGCCCAGCTGGCCCGCTCGCTTGAATCCAATCAGGGGGTGGCCTTCCGGCTGGCCTCAAGCGAAGGCGTCACCGGCAACTGGCATGACTTTGCCGATCGAAACGAGGCCATCAAGAAAGTGACCGCCGATGATGTCATGCGGGTGGTCAATACCTATCTGGTCAAACGGAACCGGACCGTCGCGTTCATCACCAGCACGGGAACCGGCAAACGACAACCCCGCCCACGGCCTGACACGCCACCCTCAGACGCGCGCCCGCATTGACGGATGAAGGAGAAACTGAATATGAAACGAATCATACATATATTGACCCTGAGCGCGATATGTTTCACCGCTGTCGCCGCCCAGACGCCGGAACCCAAATCGGTCGGCTCTCAAAAGATCGCGGCGCTCTCGACCTCGCCGATTGTGCTGAACATTCCCGAAGTCGGCAAGGATGTCGAGCGCGTGACGCTGGACAACGGCCTGATTATCTATCTGTACGAAAACCATCGACTCCCGCTGTGTAATGCCGTCGCCATGCTCCATTGCGGGTCGATGTACGACAGCAAGGAAAAGAACGGCCTGTCGGGGCTGGTGGGAACGGTCATGCGCACCGGCGGCACGATCACCGTCAGCGGCGATTCGCTCAACAATATCATGGAGTTCATCGGCGGCTCGCTGGAAACGAATATCGGAACCGAGAGCGGCTCGGCTTCGCTCAGCGTCATGTCAAAAGACCTCGATCTGGGGCTGACTCTGCTGGCCGATCTTTTGCGCCGTCCGGCCTTTCCGACGGACAAGCTTGAACTGGCCAAGACCGACGTCAAGAGTCAGATCAAACGTCGCAACGACGATCCGAACGGCGTGGCGGGACGCTCGTTTGCCAGCATCCTGTACGGCGACCACCCGTACGGACGGATCACCGAGTGGGCGACGGTCAAGGGAATCACTCCGGTCGATCTGAGCGAATATCACATGAAATTCTTTGTCCCGAACAATATCATTCTTGGCATTTCCGGGGATTTTGATTCCAAAGTAATAATCGAAAAAATCAAATCGCTGTTTGGAGACTGGGCCAAAAAGAGCGATCCGTTACCGATGCCGCCGGCCGTAGAGGCGGTGGCGCACCCCGGTGTGTACGAAGTCGCTAAGGATATCAATCAGGCGTATATCAATATCGGGCAGATCGGCATCAAGCGGGACAACCCCGACCGGTATGCCGTCCAGCTGATGAACTACATCCTGGGCGGCGGATCATTCACCTCGCGGCTGACCTCGCGGGTCCGCTCGGATGAAGGTCTGGCGTACCGTACCGGGTCGTCGTTCGATATCGGGTCCCCCGACTTCGGGACGTTCAACGCCTACTGCCAGACCAAGGCGGCAACCGCCCACAAGGCGATGACAATCATGATGGAGGAAATCCGCAAAATCCGCGAAACCGGCGCGACCGCGCAGGAGTTGAAAGAGGCGCGCGATGCGGCGATCAATCGGACGGTCTTCAATTTTGACACGCCGGGCAAGATCATTCGGAGCTTGATGATGGTTGAGTTCGACGGCTGGCCGATGGATTTCTACGCGACATATCTCGACAACTACCGCAAGGTGACGGTCGAAGACATCAAGCGGGTAGCGCAGAAGTACCTCTCCCCCGACTCTATGACCTACGTGGTGGTGGGCAAGGCGGAAACGTACGACAAGCCGCTGGATGATTTCGGAAAGGTGACGACGATCGAATTGGCCGAACCCAGTCTCGAATAGCTAAGAATCGTACCGATAACACGTTGGCCGGCCGACCCGCTTGATACTCGGGTCGGCCGGCCTTTCTTCTTGGGGCTCGATCCGGAGCCGGGGCCGGGCCCCGCCAAAAGGAGCTTGACAAGAACGTGGATAACTTATATCCATACATACCATATTAACGCCCCGGCGCGTCCGAAGTCAGAATCCAGCCGACGCCGACCCCCACGGTCTGTCGGATCCTGCCTTGACCGCGCTACGAATCTTTTTGCGGCACACTGACGTGTGCGACAGCGGGAGTGACACACTCCCAAGGAGACTTTCATGAATTCCGTGCAGATCGCCAGAGGCGAAGGCGGCCAGGCGGCCGTCACCGCCGAGTCTATAGACTCCCTCAAAGCGTCATTCCGCGGCGCCATTGTCCGGCCTGGGGAAGCCGGGTACGATGAAGCGCGAACGGTTTGGAATGCGATGATCGACCGCCGCCCTGCTTTGGTGGCCCGATGTGTGGGCGTCGCCGACATCCGCCGGGCGGTTGATTTCGCCCGCACGCACAAACTGCTGACCGCGGTCAAAGGGGGCGGACACAATATTGCCGGCAACGCCGTATGTGACGGCGGGTTTTTGATCGACCTGTCGCTCATGCGCATCGTCCGCGTCGACCCGATCGCCAAAGTGGCCCATGTCGCCCCGGGAGCGACGCTCGGCGATTTTGATCATGAAACTCAGGCGTTTGGCCTGGCGACCCCGGTGGGTATCAACTCAACCACCGGTATTGCGGGCCTGACTCTTGGCGCCGGATTCGGATGGTTGTCGCGCAAGTACGGCATGACCATCGACAATCTGCGGGAGGTCGATATCGTCACCGCCGACGGCCAGCTACGGCGGGCAAGCGAAAAAGAGAATTCCGACCTGTTCTGGGCGCTCCGTGGCGGGAGCGGGAATTTCGGCGTCGTCACCAGATTTGAATTCAAGTTGCATGAGGTTGGTCCCAATGTCCTCGCCGGGTTGGTGGTGTATCCCCACAGTCAGGCCGCATCGGCACTCAAGAAATATCGCGAGTATGTGAAGACGCTGAGTGATGACACTTCCGTCTGGGTGGTCCTCCGCAAGGCCCCGCCCCTTCCCTTTCTGCCGACCGAAGTCCACGGAACGGACATCATCGCGTTTTGCATCTGTTACAATGGTGATCCGGAGCAAGGCGAGAAAGCCATAGCACCGGTCAGGAAATTCGGCACGGCGCTCGGTGAACATGTCGGCGTCATGCCGTTCACGGCGTGGCAGAAAGCGTTTGACGCCCTCCTCACCCCCGGCGCCAGGAACTATTGGAAATCGCACAATTTTACCGAGATCAGCGACGGCGCGATTGAAAAGGCCGTCAATTATGCCGGTTCGCTCCCCTCCGCCCAGAGTGAGATATTCTTCGGTCTTATTGGTGGCGCGACCACGCGCGTGAAACCGGACGCCATGGCCTATTCGCACCGCGACGCCATCTATGTGATGAATGTGCACACCCGCTGGGAGAACGCCTCGGAGGACAAGACGTGCATCGATTGGGCCAGAGCATTCTTCCGTGAAACCCAGCAGTATGCCTCAGGCGGCGTCTATGTGAACTTTCTGACCGATGACGAGTCGGATCGGATCAAGGCGGCGTACGGCCCGCACTACGACAAACTGCTGTCGATCAAGAAGATGTACGATCCGGAGAACTTGTTCCGAATGAATCAGAATATTCGGTGATGTTGCTACTATCGGCGGGTCCGGTGGCCTGATTCAAGAGTGCCGGACCCCGTCGCCGCTCAAAGCCACAAACCCTTTGACTATTGCGATCTACCAAGTATATTATCGCTATGAAGCTCACCCCGGCACCGACCGGATACAGACAATTGCTGATGACCACCGGTATGGTCGTCGTGATGCTGGCGCTTTTTCTGCCGCTGGCCGGAGCCATCGTGGCCGACGCCGACTGTTGCGACGAAGAATGTTGCACCAGTTCCACCCTCTGTCACTGTGCCTGTCTCAATGTCGCCATCGTCAGAGATTCATACACTCCGGCAGTTATTCCCGATCTTGTTTCCGATCTCCTGGTGATCACAAGCACCCCGCCCGCTTCGCTTTCTCCGGAATCGCTGGATCAGCCCCCCCGGCTGTCCGTCTGAGCATATTCGACCGCCATCCGCGGTCAGATTCCATCGTCAAAACTGTGAGTGACTTCACCCGGTGGTGAATATCCGGGTGTCGTCACTGGTGATAATGAGGTGTAACCGTGTTATCGAGAAAATATATGTCCGCCCTCCTGCCGGCTGTCGCGATCGTGGCCGCGAGTGTCTGGTATCTGGGGACTTTCGACCAGAGCCGTACAGCTTTCGCCGGCCCGGTCGAACAACGGGCCGAAAAAGAGCAGTCCGTCGCGCCCGACTGGTGCGCCGAACATCGGGTGCCCGAATCCGAGTGCACGCTCTGCAATCCGGAGCTGGTAGAAAAGTTCAAGACGGAGGGAAACTGGTGCGGCGAACATCAGGTTCCCGAGACCCACTGCCGGCTGTGCCATCCCACGCTCACTTTTCCGCAGGAACCGAAGGAGTTGGTGACGGCCGAGCCGGTGCAGATGTCGGTGTTTGTTCCACCCAACGCGAAAGGGTGCGCCACCGATCAGGCAATCATTCGGTTTGCCAGCGAAAAGACCGCCGACCGGATTGGATTGAAAGTTGAGCCGACGCTCCCGGCTTCGGTTGAGTTGTCGCTCGATGCGCCGGCGGAGATTGTCTTCGACGATACCAAACTGGCCGCCGTCACGCTGGCCGTTCCGGCAACCGTGATTCGCTGGTTCGTCGAACCTGGACAGAGAGTATCGCCCGACCAGCCGCTGGCCGAATTGCAATCGACCGAGGTGGCCGACGTTATGGCCGATTACCTTCAGGCCCGCGCCGAAGAGTCGGTCGCTTTGGAGCAATTCA
>JACRAV010000366.1 GCA_016213305.1 Candidatus Zixiibacteriota bacterium
GATACTTCGGGTAATTATCATCCGCACGGCGAGCAGGTGGTGTATCCCACGCTGGTTCGCATGGCGCAGGATTTCAACATGCGGTATCCGCTGATCGAAGGCCAGGGGAATTTCGGATCGATCGACGGCGACGATGCCGCGGCCATGCGATACACCGAGGCGCGGCTGAGCGCGGTGGCGATGGAGATGATCGCGGATCTTGAAAAAGAGACGGTCGATTTCATGCCGAACTACGACGGCACCCTGCAGGAGCCGAAAGTTCTTCCGGGCAAATTCCCCAACCTGATCTGCAACGGCACCAGCGGCATTGCGGTCGGCATGGCGACCAGCATTCCGCCCCATAATCTTCGCGAGATCGCCGCGGCCGTTTTGAAAGTTATCGAAGAACCGGAATGCACCAACGAAGAACTGATTACGCTGGTGCCCGGCCCCGATTTCCCGACCGGCGGAATCATCAACGGTCGCGCCGGAATCATGCAGGCCTACACCACCGGGCGGGGACATATTCCGGTCCGCGCCAGGGCGATGGTCGAGCACATGCGCAACGGCAAGGAAGCCATCGTGGTCGGCGAACTCCCGTTCCAGGTGAACAAGTCGAACCTGATCGAGAAGATCGCCGATCTGGTGCGCGACAAACGGATCGAGGGCATCTCCGACCTTCGCGACGAATCCGACCGCGACGGGATGCGGATTGTCATCGAACTCAAGCGCGATATCCAGCCGGATATCGTCTTAAACCAGCTCTACGCCCACACCACCATGCAGATCACCTTTTCGGTCATCATGCTCGGGCTGGACAAGGGCGTGCCGAAACTGATGACGCTCAAACAGTTGATTGAGGTGTTCATCGAGCACCGCCACGAAGTGGTGGTCCGCCGGACCCAGTTCGATCTGCGCAAGGCCGAGGAGCGGGCGCACATTCTCGAAGGGTACAAGATCGCGCTGGACAATATCGACGCCATCATCGCGCTGATCAAGAAATCGAAAGACACCCCCGCCGCGCGCGAGGGGCTGATGACCTCGTTCAAGCTCTCGGAACGCCAGGCCACCGCCATTCTCGAAATGCGTCTCCAGCGCCTGACCGGACTGGAGCGGCAGAAGATCGAGTTCGAGTATCGAGAGACGATCCTAAAGATCGAGGAATACAAATCTATCCTCGCCTCGCGGCAACTTAGCATGCAGATCATCAAGGACGAAACCAACGAACTGGCCAAGAAATACGGCGACGACCGCCGAACCGAGATCCAGGACGCCGCCGATGAACTGACGGTCGAGGACCTGATCGCCGAAGAAGAAATGGTCATCACCATTTCGCACCTCGGATATGTGAAACGGTTGTCGGTTTCGCAGTATCGCCGCCAGCAACGGGGGGGCAAAGGGGTGATCGGCATCGAGACCAAAGAGGAAGATTTCGCCGAGCATCTGTTTGTCGCCTCGACCCACGACTACATGATGTTCTTCTCCAATCGCGGGCGTTGTTACTGGGTCAAGGTGCACGAAATCCCGGTTGGCGGAAAACTGGCCCGAGGCAAACCGATCGTCAACCTCTGCCAGATGGATAAAGAGGAGCGGATCACCGCCTTTGTCCGGGCGCGGCAGTTCGTGCCCGACAAATGCGTGGTCATGGCCAGCCGCAACGGCATTATCAAGAAGACCACGCTGGAGGCGTTCAGCAATCCGCGCAAAGCCGGCGTGGCGGCGATGGATATCCCCGACAACGACGAACTGATCGAGGCCCAGATCACCGACGGCAGTTACGAAATTGTCCTGGCCACCCGCCAGGGGATGGCGATCCGGTTCCCCGAGGAGAAAGTCCGTCCGATGGGCCGCACCGCGTACGGCGTGAAGGGAATTGAACTCGAAGACAAGGATTACGTGATCGGTATGGTCGTGGTCAAGCGCGACAGCACGCTGTTGGTCGTCACCGAAAACGGATACGGCAAGCGGACCTCGATCGAGGATTACCGGATGACCAACCGTGGCGGCAAGGGAGTGATCAATGTCAAGACCACCGACCGCAACGGCGAGGTGGTGTCGATCAAGGAAGTGCTCGATCAGGACGAATTGATCATCATCACCAAGAACGGGATCGCGAACCGGCAGGCGGTGAAGGACATCAGTGTGATCGGCCGCAACACGCAGGGTGTTCGCCTGATCAATCTGAAGGGCGGCGACCTGGTGACGGACGTGGCGAGGGTGGTGTCGGAGGAGTAAGTGAACTGTGCGCGGCAGGCGTTCCTACCCGCCGCGTTTTTCAGTAAAGAAGTTCGCTGTTTGTAGGCCGCCCGTGCGAACACGAGTGACCGAACGTTACTGCGTGGACCAACAACCCGTATTGAGTGTAGGACAAGGCGCGGGTAGCCAGAAATCAATAAAGAGATAACTGATCATCCGGGAGACGTCGGAAATATCAACACCGCCCCAGTCGTCGCCATCCAAATTGGCCGCCTGCGGACAGCATAGCGGGTCGCGGCTTATGAAGGCATAATCAATCAGCCGGGTCAGGTCTGATATGTCGACTCGGCCGTTCGGATCGCAGTCAACATTGCCGGTGTTTCCGACACAACAGGCGCTCGGCTTGCAGTATCTGCAATTCTTTTGCACCTTGATCTTGAAACATCGCGGTCCACTCCAGGCCGGAAGAGTTGTATATTCAGGCGTCTGGTTGAACGATGTCCACTTCCACCGATCTTGAGCGGCCACGCTAGTGACCGAATCAAAGCAGATTGATTTGCATGTATCTGCAAAGCGCAACCGAAGAATTATCAGGAATACAATTCCGGAATCAACGGGGTGCGCGGCCAATTGACTTGGGTCGTTCGCCGACGCGTCGAAAACAACGGTATCGGCTCCAATGCCGTCGCAACCAAGGCACTTAAAGCTAAAATGCCCGCCGAAATCCGAATGTGGATAGAAACCGGTGGTATCGATCCAGACACTTTGCACCGGTGTCGGAGCGAAGTCATAGTTTCCACCGTTCGCGATCCAGTGAGTCCATGCCGCACCATCGGGGCTGTAGATCACAAAGCCATTCGATATGTCGTAGCTGGTGTTGTCCCGATTTACATACTCAATCGGAAACTTTACAGGTCCATCAGCAGTCAAAAGCAACGTATCGCCCACCACCACTACTGTTGTTCCGGTGATGAAACTGGATCGTACCCGTATAGCGGTATTTCCCGGCGGCTGTGCGAGAGCAGAAGTTCCGACTGCTACCAGAAATACAAGAGTCGACCAAAGTGCCAATCTCATATTTACCTGCCTGTGCGTCGAAGAATGGAATTGATATTCATAAACAACCTACCTAACAAAGCGAATCTTGTCAACGTTAATCTGTTTCGCGCAGGCGACAAGTGGGGTGGTGTCCGCTGGACCGCTGGCAGACGATGTGAAGTGAGGCCAACGCTCGACTCCGTGGGCGCGTAAAATGTAGTCAGCCAAAGGGTTGTACATTCCGTCAGCACCTTTCCGCCGCAGGCGGATGAGACCTGACGGCTCTGATGGAGGCGTCAGGTCTCGCCCGCCCCGCTGTGGCGGGACGGACTAGGACCTGACACAACACTAAAGATGGCGGAACCAGAAGCGGTTCCGCCCTACGAAGACTGAACCAGAATGTCGGGTAGCTCGTCCGCTCTGAAGCGGACTCGCAACCCGACCTACATTTCCTTGCAAAGCATCTTAAGATAAGATGGCGGAACCAGAAGCGGTTCCGCACTACAATGCGGGAGAGCGCAGCATCTTCTCGTGCAGACGCTCGTAGATCGAGCCGGAGGGGGTCAACGTCGATTTGAATAATGTCAGCCGGTCAAAAACAAAGGGCGTCGGCGTCACGCGAAACTGCTGAACCGCCATCATAAGCCCCGCCAGATCGTGCGGGTCACGCACCCGCGCCAGCGTGAGATGCGGCCGGAATCGTTTGGTTTCCTTCTCAAATCCGAGTTCCTGCGCCCCCTGTTCGAGCAGGTCGGCCATGATCTCAAGCGATTGCAGGTTTCCGCCCAGCCCCGCCCAGATGACGCGCGGACGTTTCAAGTCCGAGAAGGCGCCGAGTCGGTCCAGTGCACACTCGACCGGTTTGGACGTCGCGGCGACCTCGTCGATCAGCGCCCCGATTTTGGGAATCAGTTTTTCGTCGGTGTCGCCCAAGAATCTGGCGGTCAGATGGATATTGTTCGGCGCCACCCAACTCACCCGGCCCCCCTTCTGTTTCAATAGAAAGCCGATCCGACCAAGCTCCTGCTCGATCGAATGCGGCAGTGGCCAGGCGATGAAGAGCCGAATCATACGATACTCAACAGGTCGCGTCTCAAAAGTTCGAGGGCGGCGGCGGTGGCGCGCGTGCGATTAGTCGGGCGATCGACGCCAAACCGGAAATGCCGCGCATATGCGCCGTTCGGCCCGGCCAGACCGATCCAGGTGGTGCCGACCGGTTTTGCGTCACTGCCGCCGTCGGGACCGGCGATTCCCGCCACCGACAGGGCATAATTGCTGACGAGCAGGTTGCGCACGCCCTGGGCCATTGCGATCGCGCATTCCTCGGAGACTGCGCCGTGGCTTTGCAGAAGTTCCGCCGGCACACCAAGCAATTGTTCCTTGACCGCGTTGCTGTAGGCCTGCACGCCGCCGAGGAAATAGGTCGAAGAGCCGGGAACCGAGGTGATCAGCATCCCCAGTTCGCCGCCGGTGCATGATTCGGCCACCGCCAGCGACATCTTGCGCTCTTCTAAGATTCGGCCGATCACCCGTTCGAGCGTGTCATCATTTCGGCCATACACATAGGTGGCGCACTGGGCCTCGATCCGCTCCGCAAGTGTGACGGCTTTCTGGTCCGCCTCGGATTGCGATACGCCGGTCGCAAGGATGCGAAGATCAACACCGCCATAGTTGGGCAGGTATCCAAGCCGAACCCCCGGCTCAAGTTTCACAGCGGATTGAATGAGTTCGGCCAGTTTTGATTCGCTGACCCCGGTCGCTCTGAGCTTAATAATGCTGATTGCCTGCCCGCCTTCAAGCGTGCGGAGATACGGCAGGACTTCGTCGGTGAAGATCTGCTTCATTTCACGCGGCACACCGGGCAGGGCGACAAAATGATGGCCCTGTTCCGCGATGCAAATTCCGACCGCCGAGCCGAGTTTATTGGGGAAAAATTTGGCCCCTTGCGGCAAAAGCGCCTGGTTCTGGTTGATCGCGGGCAAAACCACGCCTCGCGCGGCATACCGTTTTTTGATGTCCTCGAAAATCTGTTCGTGATAGACCAGATTCCGCTTGAAGACTTTGACAATCGCCCGTTTGGTGATATCGTCGTCGGTCGGTCCCAGCCCGCCAGTGGCGATCACGATCTGCGCGCGTTTCTGGGCCTGACGAAAGACGGCTTCCATAGCGTCAAGATCGTCCCCGACACTCGACTGAAAAACCACCGACAGACCGGCGGCGGTAAGCTCGGCGGCCAGCCAGGCGGCGTTGGTGTCGATCGTGTGACCGGTCAGGATTTCGTCGCCGATCGTGATTATTTCAACCGTGAGCGGCATCGTCTCCTCACGAATACCAGTAACGGACGACCAGCAGATATATCTGCACCGCGATATTGGCATGAACACCGGCGGCCACGTCGTCCATCGTCACCCCCCAGCCGCCGGGCAGTCGCTCGAACTGCGAGGCGGGCGGAAGTTTGACAACATCAAAAAACCGAAACGCGAGGAACGCAATCAAATAATTCGTGAAGGAGATCGGGACAAACAGTACGGCTACGGCCATGCCGGCCCATTCGTCGATCACGATCTTTTTGGCGTCATGGCCGAACAACCGCTCCGCCTCGCCCGCCGCCCAGACCGACACCGCGATGAAAAGAGCGGTGACAGCCAACAGGGCGATCTGGTTTGTCCCGACGACAAAGAAGAGCAAAAGCCAGGCGGGAATGGTGCCGACCGTCCCGGGCACCAGCGGCGAATACCCGGAAAACAGCCCGGTGGCGATTCCTTTAACGATCCAGTTTTTCACAGATGTCATTTACCTCAGCACGCTTCGGATCACGGAAAAATATTTGATGACATAGTCAAGCCCGGTCCAGACGGTTGCGATGGCCGTAATCCACAAGATCCAGTGGGCATACAGCTTGGCATCAAAGCCGGCCAGCGGGGACGGGGAGACGCCGTAGAATTCAAAGGCGCTGACCAGTGAAAAATATACCAGGATCAGGATGATCGACCACATTTGCATAAAAGTCTTGAATTTGGCTCCGGGTGACGGGGATATGATCACGCCCTTATAGGCGACCAGAAGGCGAAGGCCGGTGATCGAGAACTCCCGCGCGATAATGAGCATAACCGGCAAGGGCGAAACGAAATCCAGCGAGGTGAAACTGACGAGGGCCGACGACACGAGAATCTTGTCGGCGAGCGGATCCATGAACTTGCCGAACCCGGTGATGACTCCCCGCTTGCGGGCATAGTGCCCATCGGCCACGTCGGTCAGGGCCGCAATCACAAAGATGGCCAACCCGGTCACCCGCATGGGAAAGGATTCGAGCATGAAAAAGAAAATGAATATCGGTGACAGGATGATTCTGGTGATGGTGAGCACGTTTGGCAGATTCATGGCTCGGACAAGCTACGCCAACAAGGGCGTTGAGTCAACGGCCGTCCGTGAATACGAACGGCCGTGCATGGCAATCAGTTATGAGAGGTGAGGTAGGCGGTAATCAGCGCGATGGTGGAATCGTCCAGTTTGGCACGTACGCCGTACTTCCCGACCAGTATCGGCCA
>JACRAV010000367.1 GCA_016213305.1 Candidatus Zixiibacteriota bacterium
GCCCTGGTCGTCTGACGGTTCACTTGGCGACCTCTGAGGGGGAGCCGGTTGCGGATGGCCGGTTTCAATATCCAGAACGGGAGTGGAGGACACGCCCATGTCGAACGGCGAGCGCTCTTGCTCTGTCGGGCGTGGCTCGAAGCGTCGCGGCGCCGGACGTTCCGCCGGGCGTTCCCGGTCACGTCCCTGACCGCGCGGAGCGCCGGTCGGCTGGAATCCGGGACGGGGACCTCGGAGAGGCGGCCGACTGCGTTCAAAAGCCGGACGGTCTTTCCGTTTCGGCCGCAGTTGACCGACCATCCAGTCGATCCCCAGAGCCGCCGTCGCATACACCATGAATCCCGATGCCGCCATGAACAGCGACACGATAAGCGGGGTGGTAGTGTCAACCGACAGACCGAACTTCAGCGTCGTGCCGCCCGAGATCAGTTCGGCCGTGATGCCCAACAGACCCAGTGGCGCCAGCCAGAGAAGTAGCCGGAAGGTGCGCACCGACGCGCGCGAAACCCGATTGAAAAAGGTCACCGCCCCCGTGGCTCGCAAGCCAAGAGCGCCCAGCACCACCGCTCCAATCACGGCGAGCATGAGCGCCTGCATCACGCCCCCTTCGGAGCCGAAGATCATGAACTTTTCGGGATCGAGCCGGCCAAACACGGCTCCGACCGATCCGGATTGTTCCCCGGAAAGAAATAACCCGGCGGCCACGATAGAAACGATCAGAAGCAGGACCGTGGCTACGAGGGACCGAACAAAAACTTTTGCCTGACTGACGCCGCGGCGTACGCGCTCGCGCGGGTTGTTCAGAGCCAGGGCCAATTGACTAGTCACCAGGGGAATACCGACCACGATGGTGGCGGCAATGAAAACGTGTCCCATCAAAGCAAGCGTGTCGGCGAGACCTGAGGCCGTACGGCCAACAATCGCACCGATCACCAGGCCCCCGATGATAGCAAATAGAAGGATCATATGTCGGCCCGTGCCAACCGGCCGGGACTGACGTGCTAACTCATTCATACGTAATCGACGCACAGCCGCTCAACCGGGACCGGCGTCCAATTCTCTCCTTTCCTGAAACATTATCCGCCACTTCGGGCGGAGGTAAACCATAAGCTTATCAAAATACCGTTTTTTGGCCACATAATCAAGAGGCGGCGACCGGTTGTCCTAACCCCTTACCCGCCAGTGGCTGGCTCCCCCCCAAACTCGCCAATTCCGACCCAAACGTTTATTTGTTGACTTGTCCGGTGATTAGGCGATAAACATATAAACCTGATTCCGAGAAAAGGTCATGCATGCTCAGAAGATTTCTTCTCTACCACCTCCCCGCCCTCGCCTACGCCGCACTCATTATAGGCCTCTCATCGCTTCGTGATGTCCGCCTACCCCGCGTGCAATTCCTTGCCATAGATAAGGTTGCGCACTTCATGGAGTATGTCATCTTCGCCTGGCTGGTCTTCCGATCAGCCCGACATATCCACCCCGCCGTCAATACCGACGACGCCGCCTTCCTGACCTTGGGGTTCGTCACCGTCTTCGCCTTCGGCGATGAGTTCTATCAGGGGTACATCCCGGGGAGACAATCCGACCCTTTTGACTTCCTCACCGATGTCGCGGCTGGCCTGGCGGCCGTTGTGGCCATCCGATTTCTTCGACAGCACACCCGTAAAATTACTGCATAGCAAGAAATTATCCCCGGCGGGATGTGCAATAATACTACACCCCTGACCATCGAATTCGCCTTGACTTCCCCCGACCGCGGTGTATATTTTGGGCGGTTACTACGAGGAACCCTGCCTTTCGTGTCTTCGTGTCGGGTGTCTCGTCTTTTGGTCTAACAGAGTTGGTTGGGTAATACAACAATAGATCGCGTTTGTGGAACGACGTTGAACGAGATTACACGGTTTTTGCCGCGCCAGTTTCGCCGAACTTCCCCGCCTCTGCGCCCGCCCCGAGTGTCGGAAGCGGCGGAATATATGTGTCGGCGTCTGACCGCAACAAGTCCGCTTCACCCAAAAACGCCCTCCACCCTATGAATTCACGGAATCACAACATAAAGGAGACGACGATGAAACGATGCGTCATGGTACTGTCCATGTTACTCGTGTTTGCTGTCGGAATCGCGCATGCCGATGACAGCACCTTTGTACGGGTAACCAAAGTTGACGGCCTGTGGGCCAAAGACACGCTCAAAGCGGGCGACACCGCCAAGTTCCACGTGATGTTCGGCAACCGCTCAAGCAAGAATTACAACTTAACCAACGGATTCAAAATCTACAGCCGGGCCTCCCTCACTTCAGGCGATATCGGCTCGGGAACGGCGCAATGGCCCGCCGTTCAGCCGGCGGTCGGAACTCCCTGGGCTTACCGCTTCCCCGCCACCGCCGGTGGAAATACCGGACCCTTGGTGGATACGACAAGCTATTTGAAGAAGTCCAATTTCCTCGCTCTTTTCAGATTCAACTGTTTCAGTTGTAACGGCCAGGGATCCGACACGGTTGGTTTCGGCGCGGCCGCGAGCGATCTTGACCAGACCGCCATGGCTCCCTACGACTCCGGCGTGGCCATGATCTTCAAAGTCGTGACTCGCAAAGCCGATCACGGCAAAGTCATCTGTTTCGATTCAACGGCCACTTTTCCGCCTTCCCTGACCTGGAAATGGGCACCGTTCAATCAGCTCCCGGGAACACCCAACGCCTTCCCGGACTGGAACGGACCGTTCTGCTATGTTCTGTTTGATTCCGCGGCACCCAAGAATCAGGCCCCGGTACTCAATCCGATCGGAAGTCAGTCGGTTGACGAAAACCAGAATCTGACCATCATTGCGACCGCGACTGATCCGGACGGCACCACGCCGACCCTCAGCGCCTCGCCTCTGCCGACCGGCGCGTCATTCATTGACAATGGTAACGGCACCGGCACGCTCAGCTGGACCCCCTCGTATTCTCAGGCGGGCGTGTACAACGTGCAGTTCTCCGCCTCCGACGGCGAATTGACCGACGTTGAAATGGTGGCCATCACAGTAAAAAACGTTAATCGGCCACCTACCCTGGATCCCATTGGGGCCAAGGCGGTGGCCGAGGCGGCCAACTTGAATTTCGGCGTAAGCGGGTCGGACCCCGATGGCGGCACGCTGTCTTTCTCGGCGACCCCTCTTCCGGCCGGCGCCACCTTCACCGACCACTTGAACAACACCGCTACATTCGACTGGACTCCGAATTATAATCAGGCCGGTGATTACAACGTTCTGGTGGTCGTCTCCGACGGCGGGATGGCCGACTCGGAGATGGTCAGCATCACGGTGACCAATGTCAACCGCCCGCCGGTGCTGGCGGCGATCGGCGCCAAGAACGTCATGGTAGGCGAAGTGCTGGCCTTCAACATCAGCGCCTCCGATCCTGATGCTACCGCACTCACGCTATCGGCCTCACCCCTGACTCATGCCACATTTACCGACAACGGTAACGGCACCGGCGCATTCAGCTTCGCGCCCACCCCCGACCAGGTCGGCGATCAGTCCGTCACCTTCACCGTGTCCGATGGTTCCCTCTCCGATGATGAGGTTGTAACCATCACGGTTATCCCAAGAGCCAACTTTCTCGTCCTGACGCCGTCGTCGCTTAATTTCGTGACCACCTTCGGCACGCCCGCTCCGATCGATTCATTCAAAGTTGAAAAGGGCGGCGATACCGAAATCGACTACACCGCTTCCAAAACAGCAACCTGGATTAATCTCACCAATGCCACCGGCACGACACCGGCATACGTCGGCGTTTCCGCTACCGGCATGCCGGTGGGCGATTACAAGGATTCGGTCAAAGTTTCCGGAACCGGCGTCGGCGACAAGTATGTCGTCGTGACTCTCAAGGTCAATCCGTGCCCGGTGATTCAGCTGAGCAGAACCTCCTATTATGACACCGTCTTCGTCGGCGAAAACGGCTTCGCGGCCGACAGCGTGCATGTCACCAGCACCGGCGCGCCTCTGCACTTTGCCGCCCAGCCCTCCGCCGGATTTGCCTTCCCCATTTCCGAAGGCACGACGCCCGGCAATTTCATATTTGTATTTAACGAATTGTTCACTGCCGCCGGTACCTATCAGCGCTGTTTCACCGTCGTCGGCGGCTCGCAGATTCCGGAAGACCCCTGCACCTCGGAGACGCAGGTGTGCGTCAATATCGTCGTTCAGGAAAAACCCTGCGTCACGCTCAAAGTCTCCGACTCGCTGTTGCAGTTCACGGCGGTTCACGGCGATGAAATCGCCGCGCCGTTTGCCCGTCAGTTCATGGTAACCTCCAGCGATCCCGAGCGCAATTTCGCGTTCGACGTCAGCGCTCCTGAAGGCGTCAACTGGATCGTCTTCGATACCACCGGCGTTCCCGGTCCGCTGGCGGGAACGACGCCGCGAATCGTGAGTGTTCAGGTGCGTCCCGCCTCGCTCAGCGTGGGAACACACTTCGCGGATATTACCGTCTCGTCGGCCGCCGGCGAAGTCTGCCAGCCGAAATCAAAGGTCCTGACCGTCTCGGTCACGATCGTCCGTCGCCCCAGCGCGGATACCGTGCTCGTGGAAAACAAACCGGCCGTACCGGGTCAGACCGTCATGGTGCCGATCAATTTCGTCAACAGCTGTCCGGTCCAGAGCTTGCATGCCATTCTGAAGTACAACGCCGCCGCCCTGCATCTGGCGGGAGTCTCCTATGGCGACTCGCGCATCAATTATCTGACGGCCAGGACGGAAGTGATCGATAACGGCGCGGGCACCGTGATGCTCATGGCCGACGCCGGTTCGCAGGACAAAGTGCCGACCGGGTTCGGCAACTGGGCCAACCTGATTTTTGTGGTTCGCCCCGAAGCCAACGCCGGTTTCTATCCGGTCGTTCTCGATAATTGCGACTGCACCAATATTCTCTTCATCCGCGACTGCGGACAGGGTCTCGAAGAACAAACCCCTGAATTTGTCGGCGGCGGCGTGATGGTTGACCGGCTGGCAAACTCGGTCTGCGGATATGTGGTTGACCCCGAAGGCACCGAAATCCCCGGCGCCACCGTTCAGCTCTGGGCGAATTTCCCGCAGGGATCGCCCGAGATGACTACCACCTCCAGTTCCATCGGCTCGTTCTTCTTCAACGGTGTTACCAGCGTACCTTTTGACCTGTACGCCTACGCCGATGGATACTATCCCGGCAAGCTCGAAGATTTGAACTTCGAAGCCAAAGGCATCAAGATCGTTCTCACGCCGCTTGGCAGGCCGACCCCGACTTCTCAATGGGTCGATTACTACTGCGATCAGAATACCTACCTGCAGGCCCCTCTGCCGGTCGGTTCAGTGGTTGAGGCCCGCACCTCGGCTGATCTTCTCGTCGGTCAGTTCGTGGTCGTCGCCGCCGGCAAGTACGGCTTTATGCCGGTCTATCGCGCCAGCAGTCAGTTTGGCGACGACGGCGCCGTAGCCGGTGACAATATCAAGTTCTACGTCAACGGCATTCAGGCCCTGACCACCGGTAATACCGAGTATCCGGGCGATTACGCCAAAGTTCAGGTCTGCCTTGAATACGGCGCCACGATCACGCAGACCTGCCAGTTGCAGGAAGGTTGGAATCTGGTCTCATGGCCGGTCCAGACCAAGAGCAAAGAGGTTCTGACGGTCCTTGGACCATATATGAACTGCATCGATGTCATCCTCGGCTTCGAACAGGGCGGCCTGACCTACGATCCAACACTCCCCGATTTCTCGACTCTTTGGGATGTGGATCACTTCTCCGGCTACTGGATCAAGGTCAAGCAGGGTTGCCCGGTCACTCTCGAAATCGAGGGTTTGCCGGTTCCGATGAACACCCCGATCCCGGTCACCACCGGATGGAATCTGGTCAGCTATCTACCCAAGTGGAATCTTACCCCCGGATACGCCTTGCAGTCCATCTACCCGAATCTCCTGTTCGCGTACGGATGGGAAAACGGCATCCAGATCTTCAAGCCCGGCTCCGAGTTCAGCACTCTGACCAGCATGAAACCGTGCAACGGATACTGGGTGAAGATCACCACCGACGACACGCTTATCTACCCAGACCAGGATGTGGCCGCCGGTTGGATGGCCCCGCGCATAGCCGGAGCTGTTCAATCTTTGAGCAATGGCGACTATACGACCCCCACCTGGGTGAACCTGTATGCAACTAATCTGAAACTGGATGGCCAGACGGTCGGCACCGGTTCGGTGATCGAGGCCTATTCGGTTGACGGCGACGCCAAGGTTGGTTCGTTTACGATGAAAACCGATGGCAAGTTTGGGTTTATGCCGGTGTACGCCGACACGGAAAGCCCGAATCTTCAGCCCGGTGGCAAGTTCTATCTGTCGATTGACGGGACCCGAACCAGGGAATCCTTCACCTGGACCGCTAATGGCGACCGGACAATGGTTTCCAGCTTGTCCACGGGTAACTCGATCGGCAGTCTGCCGACCGGCTTCTCGCTCGAGCAGAACTATCCGAATCCGTTCAACCCCACGACTACCATCAGCTTCTCGGTACCGGTCAATACCCGCGCCCGGATCGAAATCTACAACGTCCTTGGCGCGCTGATTGCAGTACCCTTTGACGATGCTGTCCAGGCGGGTGAACATCAGGTGGTCTGGGACGGCCGTAACCAGAATGGTGAGACGGTCGCCTCGGGCGTCTATCTGTACAAGCTCGTCTCCGACAGCTACTCGGAAGCCCGTAAAATGATGCTGTTGAAGTGAAGATATCGAAACTGGCAAACACGAACACGTCCGGCCCGGCCAAATGCCGGGTCGGACATACAGGCGGTGATGGTGTGAATAGACTGCACAACAAACTTCTCGGGATTGCATTTCTGCTGGTTCTGCTGGCCGGGTCAGTTGGCGCTCAGAATCCAAATCTACCGGTGCAATACATGACGCCGTACTTCGCCGAGTTCTTTGATTCACTGACCACCTACAATGGCGCTCCTGTGCCGGTTGGTAGCATTGTCGAGGCGTACGATCCGACCAATCTGCTCATCGGCAAATTTCGAGTGCGGTCGGCCGGGCAATACGGATACATGAACGCGTACGGCGATGATCCCAATACGCCGGCCATTCACGAAGGCGCCGTAGCGGGCAATGCCATTCATTTCAAAATCAACGGCCGAGCCGCGACGGTCGTTTCCGGTGACAACACCTGGACCGACAAAGCGCTCAAGAACGTGCGTCTGGCCGCCAGCGGCACGGTGGCGATAAGCGGCTGGGAATTCCCCAATGATATTCTGGGCCTCCCCGGCGATACCATGCAGTTCCGCGTCGGCGTCAAGAACGAAGGCGACGGGCTGGACTTTTACGGCGCGCATCTGAATATGTCCATCCCGGACGACGGCACACAGTTTGGCTGGAAAGCGATTGAGCCGGATTCAGTGGTGTATGCCAACCCGGGCCAGATGGTATATGTCTATTTCTCAGTGCGCGTGGCTGACTGGTCGATCGACACGGTGAACAATATCAACTGGTCGATCTTCTCGAACCTCGATCCGACGAAAAGTGTGAACGGCAGTTTCAACATCTTCATGACCGTCACCGACGTCAACGATCGTGACGACGGCCTGCCGAACTCGTTCGCGGTCTATCAGAACTACCCCAATCCGTTCAATCCGACCACGACGATCTCGTTCAATCTTCCCAAAGCCGAGGTGACTTCTCTTGAGGTCTATAACGTGCTGGGTCAGCTGGTACGGTCCCAGAATCTGGGGCTTTTGCCCTCCGGCGAACATGCGGTCGAGTTCAGCGCCGACAATCTTTCCAGCGGCGTGTATTTCTATCGTATCGTAGCTGAGGAGACCAGCCGCGCCCGCAAGATGATTCTTATGAAATGACCTCGA
>JACRAV010000368.1 GCA_016213305.1 Candidatus Zixiibacteriota bacterium
GAAATAGACCGGGCGGGTCCAGTCATGACGACTGTACGGCACCGATCCGACCGCGGCATGATACACGAGATACCCGATCAGAAAACAGCACGACGACACCAGCGCGGCAATCATGAGTCGCTTGTGCCGGTCGGCCCGACCGCTTTTGATCTGTACATACCCCAGAGCGAGCAGAATGGCGCTGGTCAGATTGAACAGGGCGTTGATGGTCGGCTGGATCGGCACGTTCATGGCATCTCCGAGGCCAGCCGGGCGACGTTTTTCTCAAGCAAGTCCAGTTTGTCTGAATCGTCGTAATCGTAGTAACCGCGAATCCGGCCTTGCCAATCGACCAGCACAAATTTGGTGGAGTGCATGCCGGGCAGATCGCCGGATACCTTGAAGCCCTCTTCGCACAGCGCTCTGATCTGCGGCCCCTCTCCCCTGACGAACAGCCAGCGGTTGTCGGTTACCCGGTGAGTTGTCGCGTATTCCCGAAGACGCGCGAGGGAATCGACCTCCGGATCGACGGTGAACGACACCAGTTGCACTTTGTCCGAGTGGGCGTACTTATCGTATAGTTCGCCAAATCGCACCACCATGACCGGACAGGGGCCGCGACAACTGGTGAAAAAGAAATCGACGATCGAAATCTTTCCCTTCAGATTGTCCAATCCGAACGGCTGGCCGCTACTTTCGACGAATGAAAATGAGGGGACATCGTACAGAATCGGGACCTCGCGCGAGCGCTCCGCCTGCCTGATCACTCCCTGTGCGCCGACGGCCATAATTGCAACAGCCGCGGCGGTGATCCAGACCAGCCGTTTGGCACGGGTTGCCGATTGTACCAGTTGCTCGCTTGATTTGCGGACCGCGGAGAAGAGCGCCAGCAGGAAGCCGATATACAAAGCCGCGCCCCAAAGGTGGAATAATTGTAACAGCGGCGTAAGCCCGCGCACCATCATGGCGATGCCGAGGATAATCTGGGCCGAGGCCAGAATAATCAGCCCACCCAGACACCACCGGACCAACAGCGAGGGCCGCTCGCTCAATTTGAACATGGCAAAGCTGACATATAGCGTCGCCAGCAACACCAGCACGCCGAGCGCCATGTGGAGATGGTACGCCGCCCCCACCTGCGACAGCCATTTCAAGCTGGACCAGAGCGGATACGCGCTTGCGGCGATCTCGGCGCCGGAGCGAACTTCGGTGCCGAGAATCACTTGAGCGATGGTCAATCCCCAGAGGGATGCGGTCCAGACCGACGCCCGCGCGGGGTAGGCGGACGATCCTCGCCGGCCGGTATCCGACAGGTAGTAGGCCTCCAGCGTGGCGTAGGCGAGCAAGCTGGCGATCACCAGCGCCAACACCATGTGGGCGGTGACCATGATCGGCTTGAGCTCCGTGGCTACAACCATCGAACCGAGCCACCCCTCGAAGGCCACCAGCGCCAGCGCGCCGAGCGAGGGCCAGAAAATACGCGCGACGCGGCGATGATACCTGAACGCCAGAATCGCGGTGGCCAGGATAAACAGCCCCAGCGACACCCCCATCAGTCGATTGACATACTCGATCCAGGCCAAAACGACATTGAATTTGGCCGCCGAAATGTGGGCCGGAATGTCAGCCGCCGACAGAGGCGGAATCCAGCGTCCGAAACATCGGGGCCAGTCTGGACACCCCATGCCGGCGCCGGCCACCCGCACCAGTCCCCCGACAAAGATGAGTATAAATGTTGCAATCGTTGAGACAAAAGCCAGGCGACGATAAGCGACCATATGGCAACCTCCCGTTAGATCGCGGCGATCCCGAATTGATTTCAGGTCGTCAACATACCGCCGCAACCCGGCGCTGGCAATTGGTTATTTGTGGGATGTGGCGGTAGTTGAATCGGCGGAATGAGGTACCGAGGAACCGGCCGTGCCCGTGCTTTCGCCACCGGGATGAGCGGGAGCGGATTTGTACGGGACCTGCTTGTCGATCGATCCCCGACCGAATTGGTCGCGATAGAGCGTGTCAAGAAGCGTGAAGGTGATGAACACCGCCAAAAACGCGATGGAGATCAGAAACGCGAACGCATACAGCTTGTTGTCGTATTTCAGGTGCATGAAGAACAGCAAGACGAGGGTCGCCTTCACCGCCGCGAC
>JACRAV010000364.1 GCA_016213305.1 Candidatus Zixiibacteriota bacterium
CATAAAACCATCAAGAGCGTGGCCAGCGCCACCAGCGTCAGACCGCCGCCCAGTTTCATGATATTCTGCGCAAACAGCACGTACCCTTTGGTCGCCGGGTCGTAATGGTAGCAGTACAAGAGAAGGCGATCCATAGTGGTGCCGATCTTCCCTTGCGACGCTTCCAGCAGAGCAAACTTGAGGTCTCTGGAATTGAATTCGATTCCGTACAAGTATCTCGAAATGACCCCGTCCTCGGTCAATACATACGCCGCGGCCGCGTGGCCGTACTGACTGGTCGCGCTGTCGAACACATAGGTGAATCCAACTGCCTGGGCAAAGGCGTCGGATTGAGACTGCTCACCGGTCAGAAAGCTCCAGCCCGAATCCGCCCCCGGTTTGCCAAGAAATTTGAGATAATTTTGCTTTTTGGCGAAGGCCAGCTGAGATTTCTCTCTGGGATTGATGCTGACCGTCAGCACCTGGAACTGACGGCCGGGGGTCCACTCCAGAGGCCGGATCCCATCCGCCACCCCGTTGAATACCAGGTTACAGAGCATCGGGCACTCGTAATAGCCGAACATCAACAGGACCGGTTTGCCGTGTCCGAAATAATCGCGCAGAGTCACCGGCCGGCCGTCCTCGTTCGTAAACTGAAGATCAAGCGGGACCTTGTTGCCCAGATGCTCGACAATATCAATCTTGGCAAGATCGCCGGTCGGAGGGGTCACCACCTGGGCGAACACGCCCGACGCCAGACCAACCGTCAGCATCGCAAGCAAGGACCAACGTACTCTCTTTTCAAGCCGGTGTACCATGTGCCTTTCAAACAAATGCCGATGCCAAAAGTTCATGTTAACGTGGGTTTCGTTGTCGTGTCCCAACAGGCGAAACAGGAGCAACTTGGTTGGTTTTGTACTGTTCGACGACCAGAGCCATAGCGCTATCTATCGGGATCTGGTACACCCCTTTGGTCGAATCGAGCACCCGGTAGGCGGCCAGATTCGAGGATTCCAGCGCTTGCAACTCCACCAGAACCGGGTTGGCGGGCTGGAGCATATTTTCGTACACCGCCTGCTCGTTGAGCCGGGTGACCCACTGATCGACCCAGAACAAAGAGAGAACCACGATCACCACCACCGCCGCCGAAACCAGAAGAACGAACCGGACGTTGACATCCTTCTTTTCGTACCCGCCGGCGCTGTGGCCGTTATGTGCCGTTTCTGTCATCGTTGCCTACATATTCCGGAAATTGATAGATTCGTTCAGATGCGGATCGGCCACCGGAATCACCGCCCGCGAGATGAACTTGGTCCAGAAGGCCCACACGAATATACCGCCGATACCCACGGTGGCGGCGATTTCAATCCACGAGAAATGGACCCCGTCTTTGTTGAGGGTCGGAAAGGCCATCCAGTAATGATCGACCCAGTGCATCACGACGCAGTACACCGCCATAATCATCAGTAACCGGGGCGACCGCTTGACGCCGCGGAAGATCAGAATGCCGAAGGGCAACACGAAGTGTCCCCACAGGATCACCATACTGACCGCTTTCCACGACCCCACCCACCGATTGAGGTACCATTTCGTTTCCTCGGGGATATTCGCATACCATTGGAGGAAGTACTGAGAGAATCCAATATATGTCCAAAAGATCGTAAAACCGAACAAGAGCTTGCCCAGGTCGTGGTAGTGCTCGACGGTGATCTCTTTGGTCAGCACGCCGCGTCGCTGGAGCAGGGCGACAACGATGACGATGGTCGCCAGAATAGCCCAGAGTCCGCCGGAGAAGAAATAGACGCCGAAGATGGTCGAATACCAGTGTGGATCGAGCGACATCAGCCAGTCCCAACCGGCAAAAGTGGTGGTGATCACGAAGATGATCATCCCCGGCGCGGACAGAGTTCGCATCCGCTTGCGGTGTTCTTCGCGGTGGCCGCTGTCCTGCGCCACCGAGGCATGATACAGGAAATGCGCCAGTCCGCACCAGACGGCAAAGTACACCACCGCCCGAATAGTGAAAAAGGTCGGGTTGAGAAATCCGCTCTTGGCTTTCAGGACGGCGTCGGCCGCCACCACGTCGGCGTGGGACCACTCATACAATTGGTGAAGTCCGAACAAGAGCGGAATAAACAACAAGAACAGCCACGGCAAAGGCGCGGTGAGCGATTCGACTATTCGCCGGATCACCACACTCCAGGTGGAGCTGGTCAGGTGCTGGAGCATGACGAAGAACAACGCCCCCAGCGCGATCGTCACCCAGAAGGTGAACGCCGTCAGGTAGGCGAAGAAGAAGTGTTCGCGATCAACGGCAAACCCCACTGCGGCCAGCGCCAGTCCGATCAGACCGGTCACCAGCATGATACGGCCGAACTTCCCGCCGTCGGTTATTTTGTATGTCGCCGGGTCAAACTTCATTTCGATCCCTGTCCCATGGCGGCCCGCTCGGCGTCGGGAATGTCATTGATGGTCGCCGTGTGGGCGCGCTGAAGCGCCCGGAAATAGGCCACGACCGCCCAGCGATCCGACACCGGAATCTGATATTTATAGGGCGGCATGTTGCGAATGCCGTTTGAAATCACGTCGAACACATGGCCATCGGGGACCGCCAGCAGTCGCGGATCCCAGTAGGGGGGCGGCGGGAGCAGTCCCCGCTTGACAACCATTCCCTGGCCATCGCCCAGCTTACCATGGCAGGGGGTGCAATAGATATTGTATCGATCCTGCCCTCTCTGCATGAGTTCGGATGTCACCGGCAGGGGAATGCGGGCGACAAGCTGTCCCCTGTCATCTTTGCCGGTGTAATAGACCGGGTCTTCGTTCAAGAAGCCACGCGCGACAGTTCCCGTCGGCGGCACGCGCATGGCGGCGTGGTCCGGGAAGAACTGACTTTCGCTCTGGGTTTCATACCGCGGCTGTTCAAACATGTTTGTCTGCACCTTATAGGGCGGCTTGTCTTTCGGCAGATCGCGGAAACAGCCGACCGTCGCCAGCAATACGAATATGACAATTCCCCGTTTCATTCGCCCTGGACTACCTCCACATGCGTGCCGCCGATCGACTCCAGAAACGCTTTGGTTTTGACCGGGTCATATCTCTTATCGCCGACTTCGACCGACACAAAAAATCCGTCGTTGGAAAACCGGGTGAACCGGGACGAATAGAACCATCCGTGGAACAGCCGGGGCAAGCCGTTGGTCACCAGCATGGCGATCACCACGCCGATCGCGGCGCACAGGACGGTCAGCGCGAAGGTCACCGGCACAAACGCCTGATAGCTGAAGAACGGCTTGCCGGAAATCACCAGCGGATAATCCACGACGCTTGTCCACCACTGAAGAGCCAGCCCGAACGAACCGCCCGCCAGACCGCAGATTCCGGCGACATACCCGACAATCGATCGTTTCAGGCCCATCGCAGTATCCATGCCGTGAATCGGGAACGGCGAGTGACAATCGAAGGTGGTATATCCGGCGTCGCGCATCTTCTCGGCCGCGGACAGCAAAGCTCCCGGCGACTCGAACTCGGCGATCATGCCGTACACCTGCGTCCTGGCCGACATCAGTGTCCCCCCTTGCGGCCATGGTGCGGATCGGCCTGCGGCAGGACGCCCTTGACTTCAGACATCGCCACCACCGGCAGGTACTGCGCAAACAGCAGGAACAAAGTCAAGAACAGGCCGAAGGAAC
>JACRAV010000365.1 GCA_016213305.1 Candidatus Zixiibacteriota bacterium
GCCCAATATAGGGAGCGCAGGTTTAGAACGGCAGACAGGCGCCTCGATGCCGACGAAGCCTATCATGCCATGCTTCCCCTGTCGTTCGATACCCTCGCAGATCAGTTTCAGGGATTCGCAAAAGCGCGCCTGCCGGCGGGACGAGGGATAGCTATGCTATCCGAGTTTTCTGCTATTTCGGCCAAAGGATACTTCGATTCCCGTCGAATAAGAGGCGGACCGGAATGGCACGCTTCACCGCGGCTTAAGTTCGCATACAACATCGAAGAGCTGGTGACGACGGGCGAGAACCGACCTCGCATTTCCGATGCCGACGGACGGTTGCTGACCTTTACGTCGGAATGGAATGCCGTCGATTCACTGCGAATTGGCCTGACCGGTTTGAGAGAGCATAGAGTGGTTACACTCAGTGATACGTCACGAGGGGCCGACGTGCGGCAATGGAAGCTCTCCCTATCGGGCTATTCGTCACGTCTTTCAGTCGAGAGAGCAGTCGTAGACACTCTGACTGCCATATGGAGTCGGGAGCGCACCCGCTGGCGGGTGAGTGGTGATACACGCCGCCGCATCGGCAATCTTGATTATGCGACAGCCATTTCCTGGCAGCGGATTGCCGATAGATCGGGGGTGCGCGAATCGGCCGGTCTGCAGACGACTCTCGACTATCGCGACAGCCGGAGAAAGATTCATGCGACATACGAAGCGGCCATTGCCGACGAAGAACGTCAGGAGCGCGGGCTGGCGTGGCTCGAGGTCGGTGAAGGACTCGGCGGATACCGCTATGAAAATGGGGAATATGTCGCCGATCCCTTCGGGCAATTCATTCAAGTCGAGGAGGTGCTTTCCGGGCGGGCGAGAGTCCGGCGAATCGAAAGGTCGTCGCGCATCAGCCGTGACTGGAGTCGGTTGAGTATAAGCGTCAACTCGAGAATCACAGAGGAGCGCATTACCGATAGAGTCTGGTCGCCGCAATGGCTGGCGCCTGTCATCACTGACCCGTCTTCGCCAAGACAATTTCTGGATAGAAACTACGATGTTCTGCTGAGGGCGTTTCCCGTGAGCGGAGTCTTTGTTGTCAACCTCAGAGGCGTCGACGGTCGGCAGACACGGCGGATTGGGGGATCGCTGAGAAATCAAGGAGACCGACGCATTTCTGCAACCTTCAAGCAGCCCTTTGGCGACTATCTCGCTGAAGAAGAAGGGGAATGGTTTGAAATTGACAAAGACTCGTGGTATAGCGGCGGTGATGCCCGTGGACTTCGGCTGGCAACGACGCTTCGGCGCGCAATTGAAAAATCCGAATTGGCCTGCGCTGTTCGGTATCGGCATGCAACCGGAGAGGATGGTGCAGCGTCATCGCTCCTTGCACTGGAGCCATCGGCTCAGATACGAAAACAATCATTAGGCGATCTGCGCTGTGAAATAGAGCTGTATACGCAGAAACTGTCCGGTGCGGTGATTCCGTATTCCCTCACCGACGGTCATGGCGGGCGGCGCGGTGTCCACTGGATATTTGAAGCGAATGCCGCGGTGACAAAGTCACTGCGATTTACCGCCCGCCTGCAGGGGCGTCACGCCGACAATGCCAAAGCGCGAGTGCAGGCAAGGAGTGAACTTGTTGCGTCGTTTTAGCAGTTTGGGTGTCCTGACATGCCTTATCATCGGGGCAGTCGCTTCTGTGTTGTCCAGCCGACCACTTAGGGTCGATCTTGGTGACGAAGGCAACGCGCCCCAAGAGGCGCGCAGGTCAACAGAATTTAGTTCCTCACGAGGGACGCGCAGATCAACAGAATCCAATTTCCCCCATGTAGCGTTTTCATCGAGAGGAGCAGACTTAGGTGGTATGCCCCCTGCGGTGAGGGATTCCATTCAGCGGCTTACGGCGTTGCACCCAGGCGACCTGATTGGGCAGTTGACAGCGCTCCTTGCTACATACGGCTACCTCTCTCCTGAAATTACGGTGTCACACGATTCTGTTGTCGTTATGGCCGGCGAACGCGCAGTTCTTTCACGAGTTGAACTGTATGGTGACACGGCGTACGCAGTTTCCATACTTGAGAAGTACAGTGACGCCCTCGTGATGAAGAGCCTGCAAAGAGTCGTGGCGGAGTGGACGGGGCGCGGATTTCTCTACGCTCGCGCAGTGTATGACAGCACAGTTGTCTCCGGTGATTCGGCGGTGGCCTTCTGCCGGCTGATTCGGGGAGCGGCATCGGTTTTGGGCGACGTGCAATGTATCGGTTTGGAGCGAACGAATCGATTGCTTCTGCAACGGATGGTCAATCTGAATAGGGAAGACACAATTACAACCGCCTTGCTTGTTGAGCTTGAGGAGCGGCTGTCGAATCTCTCGTTCGTTCGTTATGTCGGGCCGGCGGAGATTCAGCCGCATGAAGGATTCACGGCAGTTGAACTCATCTTCCGATTCGAGGAGATTCCTCAGATTGAAGTGTTTGGCGGATTCGGCTATTTGCCGGATGACAAATCGGGACTGACCTGGTCGGGACGCGCCCAATTGCGGAACCTCTTTGGAACGGGGAAGTCGGTTCGGATAGATTCGCGCCGGCCGCAGAAGCAAAGAAATGAACTTGATGTCGCCTACTCACAGCCGGTTTTTCTGGGAGGGATTGGAGAGTGGGGTGTAGATATACACACTCGCGACTATATCGGTCAGTTCTACGAATTTCAGGTGCAGTCGACATGGGATGTGCGGAGCGGCCCCGGTTCAACACTGGGAGGAGTGCTGGGATGGAAGTCGGTTGAGAATGAATCAGCGCCGTCATTCACGGCCTGGTCAGCAGGGGTCAGGGCATCATTTAGTGGGAAAATGTCCGGCCAAAACGGCGATGATTCCTGGCGTGCCAGAACGGAGTTCACTTCCATCTATCGCCGTTTCCGCGCTGATTCATCGTACGCTCAAATCAATAGCGCCTTCGATGTGCTAGCCGGAATCGATATCGAGGCGACGAAGTCCCTGTTCCGTTCGTTTGCATTAACGGCGTCAGCCGGATATCACGGCTTGAAGACGAAAGACTCAATTCCCACGGCTTCCGAGATGGTGAATGTCGGCGGTCCGCCATTGTTGCGGGGCTATCGCACCGACCAATTTTCAGCGATTGATGTTGTCAGCGGCTCTGTTGAGCCGGGAGTGGGATTTTCATCGGGACGAACCGGGCTCTTTCTTGACGCCGCCTGGATGTCGAGCCGCGACCTTTCCAACGGCACCGCGATTAC
>JACRAV010000363.1 GCA_016213305.1 Candidatus Zixiibacteriota bacterium
CAGAAAAAGCGCTTTCGGGCGGGGAATGCCGAAATCGTCAAGCTTGAGACTAAATGTTGCCGTGACTTTGATCGCCTCGCGGTTTTGCTCCACCGAGCGGCGGACCTCGACTGAAATCGGAATCGATCGCTTGACGCCGTGAATGAAGAACTCGACGTCACCGCCAATCGAATACAGAGAATCCGCTTTTAGTTCGGATGGTAACCCCTTGACCGACGATATCGAAAAATAAGCAAAGGGAAATGTGTCGGTCTGCAGATGCCGTTCGCGCATATGCTCGTCGCGCATGTCGATCCCGGTCTTCAGCGTGCGAAGATCGACCTGAAACAGGCCCCGAACGCCGGATTCCGTTTTGTGCGGATCGACCGTGAACCCACCGGTAAGGTTGTTCGTTGATCCTTCAATGAACTCCAGTTTGGCGGGCGACCGAAAATGGACCGTGTCCTCATTCGAGCCAGAATTAATCCCATAATCGGCGGCCGGCGCCGCCACCGGCAACAGAGAAACAAAGCATAGCCAGACACCGAGTCTCTTCATAATAGCCCCGTCTAATTGTTCTGGGCGCCCTGGTCAATCCACTGCCTGATAGTGGTGATGGTGCCGGCGCTGAGATACGGACCTCCGAGGGGCATCCGCGCTCCACCGATGGATGGCGATGCCGAAGATAATTTATCGATGATATTCGATCCCGCCCCGTCACCCGGGATGACATCCGGCGCGTTGGATCCAGTTGTTCTTAGCGTGGTGGGCGAGGCCACGCTGAACCCGCCGCCGTTTGACGGATGGCAACTGCCGCAGGCAGAGCTTAATGTCGGACCGACACTGCCACTCCAGCTGACATCGACTCCCCCGTCGCTGGCGCTGACAATACCAAGCGCCGTGCCGTTGGAGATTGTAGCATTGACCGGCGAACTGAGGGTGAACACAAACACTTCTGAGGCCTCAAGTGCCGTGTCATTTACTGTCTGCACTGAAATCACCTTGTTTGTAGCCCCTGCCGCAACGGAATCGGTTCCGGTGAGGGTACCGGACAAGTCGCCGGCCGAGGCGCTCCGCAGGGTGACCGTCCAGGTGAATCTCACCACCGAACCGACCGCCGCCGCCAGCGTGACGTTAAAACCGGCCGCGGCCCCTTCGGCCACGGTAACATCGGAGACACTCAACTGTCCGGTGCCGCCGCCACCACCGCCGCTACCGGGACCGGTGGGTGAACTTCCGTTATCGGAACAGGAGGCCAGCAGTCCTACCGACACCAGGAGAACGATGAATAATGTGTGTGATCGCATTTCCCTATCCTTTCACCTATGTTGACATAACATTGTTGCCTGCGGAATCATGCCGTTCTAATACCCCACATGCACCTGCATAAAGAATTCGCTCGCTTTCCCATTGTGCCGCGGATTGTAGTGGGAATATGAGGGTCTCAGGTTCACAAACGGGATCGGGTACAGGTCCAATGAAATACGGGTGAATTCTTCGGTCCCGGTCTGCAGATGCCGATCGGGATCGAAAAAATTGTACTCGCCGGTCAGATAGCAACCCCACACCAGACGGACCGTCGCCGAGCCGTATACGGCCATGGAATCATTGTGCGAACCGATAGCATCGTATTCGCCGAGCACCGTGAAGCGGTCCCAGTTGAGACCGCCAAAGACCGCCTTGGCCCGTGGTATGCCCGCCGTTGTTCCCTGGTACTTCTCGCTTTGTTGCCATGAAAATCCGGCGATATATCCGACCGGATTGATGAAGCCGGTGCGAAACGCATGGAGGTTGAATATCCCGCGCTGGTTTCTCGAGAATGCTTCAGCAACAATATTCACATCGTGAATGTCCGCCCCGACCGAGATGCCGTCCCAGTAGGATACCGGCGGATGACCCGTTTCCGACCGAACGAATGCCGTGTGATCATCAATCCCTAACCCGAACGCCGGCTGAAACGTACCCGCCTTGATCCAGTACCTGGTATCGTTAAACCTGAGGAGACCGTACTGTTCGGATATGACGGGGGTACCTCCAAACGGGCCGATGCGGGAGACAAAATCGAAATTGTGAAAGGGGGTCACGGTCAGATAGAAGTCCGACTGCATTCTGAATGTCTGCCGGCCATGAAAGACCAGCCACCGACTGTCGAACCCGACCAGAACGGCATCACTCACGCGCGGCTTTTTGTATTGGGAGGCCAGAAGTCTCTTGGTTGGCGGAATGCACAACTCCTGAAACGCCACGGCATGGTTGCCGAACTCGTTGCGCGCCCCTCCCCCGGTCGGATTGATATGACACTGCTTGCAGGCGACCGCATGATCGGCCGCGAAACGCGGCAGGGAAAACACCGCGGCCGCAAACAACAGGAAACTTAGCAAGACGATGGAGAGAACGCCCGTACGGCGACTGCTCATTCCCGACCTCCAGCACGGCTAAGGAGTTCTATTTAAGGACTATAATGGTCTTGTATTGGAATTGGTTCCCGATGAGTGGCAATTATTCTTACCGTGAAGACTAATTGCTTCCCGAAGTGTATCCGCCACCGCCGTTAAAGAAGGGTCACATCCGCGTGGCTAATGCTTGAAATGCCTGATCCCCGTGAACACCATCGCGGCCCCGGCCCGGTCGGCGGCGGCGACCGCCTGGTCATCCCCTTTTGACCCGCCCGGCTGAATGAACGCGGTGACCCCTGTGGCGGTGGCAACTTCAACACCATCAGGCATCGGGAAGAAAGCATCGGATGCAAGCACGGCCCCGTTGGCTCTGTCACCGGCCCGCTTGACCGCCATGAAACTGGAATCGACCCGCGAGGTCTGCCCCATGCCGATACCGACGGTGGAGGTTCCTTTCGCGATCACAATAGCGTTTGATTTGGTGTGCTTGACCACTTTCCACGCAAACAATAGCGAGCGAATTTCTTCCGGAGTCGGCGGACGTTTGGTCATTACTTTGAGATCGGCCTCGGTGGTGAGCGCCCCATCTTCAGTCTGTACCAGCAGTCCCCCTCGAAGCGGCTTGAGTTGCAGTTGTTCCGGCACAGGGCGGGTTTCTATCGAGGGTAGCGCCAATAGCCGCCGGGCTTTCTTCTTCTTCAGAAGTTCCAGAGCTTCGGGCGAAAATGCCGGCGCCAAAACGCACTCTACAAATTCCGTTTCGTGCAGAAGCCGCGCACAATCCATATCAACCGGCCGATTTACGCCTATTATCGACCCGAACGCCGAGAGCGGGTCGCTCTCATAGGCCAGCCGGTACGCCTCGGCAATCGTCCCCGCGGTCGCCGCCCCGCACGGATTGGCATGTTTCAGCACACACGAAAACGGCTCGTCGAAATCGAGCAACATGTCAAGGCATGCTTCAAGATCGCCATAGTTGTTGTACGATAGCTCCTTCCCGCTCAGAATCTCCGCATCCAATAGCGACGGGCCGGTCTTCCCGTTTCGCACATAGACCGAACCATGCTGGTGCGGATTTTCCCCGTACCTGAGGCGGGCGCGAAGAGAATAATTCGGGCTGAGACTTCCCGGAAACAGATCGTCGGACGGCGGTTTACCGGATGCAAAGTACCCGGAGATGGCGCTGTCGTATTCCGAGGTCAGCGCGAAAACCTTCCCGGCGCATCGTTTCCGAAACTCCAGCGTCGTCTTGCCGCCATGGCCTTTCATCTGACTGAGAAGGTCGGAATAATCGGACGGATCAACCACCACCGTCACGCTGGCGAAATTCTTCGCTCCGGAGCGGAGCATTGACGGCCCACCAATGTCTATGTTCTCAATTATTTCGGAATCGTGCGACTCCGGCCTGGCCAGCGTCTCGCGGAACGGATAGAGATTAACAATGATCAAATCAATCGGCTTGCCGTCGATCTGCTCCAATTGCTCCATATCGGCGGGAACATCGCGGCGACAGAGAATGCCGCCGTGGACTTTCGGATGCAACGTCTTGACCCGACCGTCCATCACTTCGGGCGATCCGGTATAGGTGGAGATCGACACCACCCGCACCCCGGCGTCGCGAAGCGCTTTCATCGTGCCGCCGGTCGAAATGATCTCGACCCCCATGCCGTCGAGTTCTTTGCACAGTTCGACCAGTCCCGATTTGTCGGACACGGACACGAGCGCCCGTTTGATTTTGCCGCTGGTGGTCATCTTACCCTCGCCCCGTCAACAGACGCATCGCTTCGAGATATCGTTTCGATGACGCCATCACGACTTCGTCCGGGAGCACCGGCGCTGGCGGCTTCTTGTTCCACCCGGTTAACTCCAGCCAGTCGCGGATCGGCTGTTTATCGAACGACGACTGTCCCTTCCCCACCCGATATTCGCTCACCGGCCAGAACCGGCTGGAATCGGGCGACAGCACTTCATCGATCAACGTGAACACGCCGTTCTTGTATCCGAACTCGAACTTGGTGTCGGCAATGATAATCCCCTTGGTCAGGGCGTAATCGGCCGCCTTTTGATAAACGGCCAGCGACTTGTCGCGGCAGAGCGCGGCGGTCTCGGCGCCGACGATTGTGACCATTTGCTCGTAACTGATATTTTCATCGTGGCCGTCGTCGTTCTTCGATGACGGCGTGAACAGGGTGTGCGGAAGTTTCTCCGATTCCTGAAGAGTCGCGGGAAAATCAAACCCGTGCACCGTGTTCGAGCCGGCTTTCCGCGCCGCCACCAGCTCTTTCCACATCGAGCCGGAGATATACCCGCGCACAATGCACTCGGCGTCAACCCGTTCGGCCTTGACCACAATCATCGAGCGACCTTCCAGCGCCGATCGATATTGCCTCAGCTTGACCGGGTATTCGTCAATTTTTGCCGTCACCAGATGATTCGCCACCACGTCCTTGAGAAAATCGAACCAGAACAGCGACATCTGGGTAAGCACCCGCCCCTTGTCGGGAATGCCGTTCGGCATCACGACGTCGAACGCCGAGATCCGGTCGCTGGCGACAAACAAGAGCGTGTCGCCCAGATCGTAGATGTCGCGCACTTTCCCCCGCCGCATGAGGGGGTACTCTTTGATATCCGTTGTCAGAACCAGTTCACTCATTATTCAACCTGTACTTTCTCTGTATGAGCTTTTCAAGCGCCTGCGGATACAGCTTGTGTTCCTCGATCAGTATCCGCGCGGCGAGCGTATCCGGCGTGTCATCCGGCAAAACCGGCACCCGGACCTGTTCCAGAATTTGTCCGTGGTCGTAGATTTCGTCAACTAAATGTACGGTCACTCCCGACTCCCTGTCATGAGCGGCAATAACCGCTTCATGCACATGATGCCCGTAGAACCCCTTCCCGCCGTACTTGGGGAGGAGCGCCGGATGGATATTCACGACCCGGTTCGGATATGCCCGGAGAACCAGTAACGGCAACAATCTCAGATAACCGGACAGCGCTATATATTCCACGTTGTGCTTGCGGAGTTCCCCAAAGAGTGACTCCGCCGCTATTTCCGGAGAGGCAAATTGCTTGGCGTTGTGCACAAGCGACGGAATGCCGTTGTCTTTCGCCCTCTCCAGACCGTACGCCTCCGGATTGCTGGACACGACCAGCACAATTTCCGCCGAGAGAACGCCTGATCTGGCGGCGTCGATCAGCGCCTGAAGCCCGGTTCCACGGCCGGAGATAAATACCGCGATGCGCGCCCGGGGAGACATCGACTATCCGTCCAGTTTCTCTTTAAGCAGTTTGTTCACCATCTCCGGATTGGCCTGGCCTTTGGTCGCTTTCATCACCTGCCCCACGAAAAAGCCGAACACGTTGGTCTTGCCGGAACGGTACTTTGCAACATTATCCGGACTGGCGGCGAGGATTTCATCGATAATCTTCAAAATGGCGGTGTCGTCTGAAATTTGAACGAGCCCCTTTTCTTTGATAATCTCCCCGGCCTTCCGGCCGGAGACGGTCATCTCCTCGAAAACGATCTTGGCCATCTTCCCGGAGAGTTCCCCCGACCCGATTTTCGAGATCAACTCGCCCAGCATATTCGGGCGGACTTTGTAGGTCGCGATATTTTCACCTGCCGCGTTGATCACGCCGAGTAGTTCGGTTTGGACCCAATTTGAGGCCGCTTTCGGATCACCGGCATGGGTGACCACTTCTTCATAATAGTCCGCCAGATCACGGGTGGCGGTCAGCACCTGGGCATCATACTCGCGGATGCCGTAAGCGCTCACAAACCTTTCGGCGCGGGCGTCGGGAAGCTCCGGTAGATTCCGGCGAACCTCCTCCATCCAGTCATGCGACACCACCAGATTAACCAGATCAGGTTCGGGGAAATACCGGTAGTCGTGCGACTCTTCCTTGGTGCGCATCATTTCCGCCACGCCGCGCTTTTCATCCCAGAGCAGGGTCGCCTGGGTCACCGAACCGCCCGATCGGATCAACTCAATCTGCCGGGTGATCTCATAATTGAGCGCCCGTTCGACCCCCTTGAACGAGTTCATATTCTTGACTTCGGTTCGGGTACCAAACTTTTCCTGCCCCTCCGGTCGCACCGAAACATTGGCGTCACACCGAAGGTGCCCCTTCTCCATATCCCCGGTACACACTCCCGTGTACTGCAATATTTGCTTCAATTTAAGCAGGTAAGCGTATGCCTCCTGCGGACTTCGGATATCAGCATGCGCCACGATCTCAATCAGCGGCGTCCCGCACCGATTCAGATCGACTCGAGTATATGCCTCGCCCGCCTCCGGGTGTAGCGACTTCCCGGCGTCTTCTTCAAGGTGGATGCGGATCAGCCGGCAGACTTTTTCCTCGCCCGACTCCAGCCGGTACTTGATCACCCCGTCCAGACCGACCGGCTTGTCAAACTGGGATATCTGGTACCCCTTCGGGAGGTCGGGATAGAAGTAGTTCTTGCGGGCGAAGACCGAGCGGGGCTGAATCTGGCCGCCGGTGGCGAGGATCATCCGCATGGCAAACTCGACCGCTTTCTTATTGAGCACCGGCAAAGCGCCCGGCAATCCGAGACAGACCGGACAGGTCAGGGTATTGGGCGGCTCGCCGTAGCTGGACCGACAGGAGCAGAATATCTTGGTGTCGGTCGCCAGCTGGGCGTGGACTTCAAGTCCGATTACCGGTTCAAATCCGTTGACTACTGACAATTTCTCTTCGCCTTGGTACCCCACCATTCATGGTGGGTTCTTCTCTTGTAGGTCGGGTTCCGAGAGAGTCCGCGACAGCGGACGATCGAGAAACCCGACATCTTCTCTTCGTAGGTCGGGACCCTCGTGGTCCCGACATTCTTTTCTTCGTCGGGTCGAGCGGAGACGAGACCCAACGTCACCTGTATTTCCGCAAACGTCACCTCTCGACTCCGCTCGAGGCGACGAGAATCGGACTGGACCCCGGCCTTCGCCGGGGTGACATAGGATGCCGGGGGTGACATTATCAATGTGGTTTCGACATCCTCAAGCGGTCGAATATGGGGCCTTGAATGGGGAATGTCAAACGGGGAGCATCAATTCGAATCTGTATCAGAGCTACCCAATCGACCCCGCAGCTCGGCCAGCGCGATCATATTACTCTCCCAAGTGAGAATTGACACCGCTTTGTTAAACGATAACCACCTGACCTCATCATGTTCGTCCGACAACGTCAGTTCATGCCCCGAAACATCAACTGCGAAAGAGAATTCCGGAATCGTCACCAGATCCTGTGGCCAATGCAAAGTGTTTGGAAAGACTGTGCGTGGAATCTCAGCTCTCGACTCCAGGGCAATCCACCGGGAATCTGGCACAATCCCCGCCTCCTCAATCGCTTCGCGTTTGGCGGTTTCCACGGGCGACTCATTATCCTCCGCGCCCCCCGATAGAAACTGCCACATCGACCCGTCAGAACGGTGAAACACCGCGAATTCGTACGATCCGTTCGTGGTTTGTCGAAACGGAATGACGATGACTTGTATCGGCGCGCGAGACATGCGTGATTGATTCCGTAGGTCGAAATCCCTTGTGGTTTCGACATCTTCTTTTTCTTGTCATTCCGGCGGCGGCCGGAATCCAGTCTTGCTCTTCTCTTCAATCAAGAATCGGACTGGACCCCGGCCTCCGTCGGGGTGACATACCGATCCAACTACCCCACCCACTCCCCCAACTCCCCATTAAACCGTTCCGGTATCTCCAGATTTATCATATGCCCCACCCCGGGGTACATTATATACCGGCTCCCCTCGATCTTCTTGTGCAACTCCTTCGCCAGCGGCACGAACACCCGATCCAGCTCGCCCGCCATAATCAGCGTCGGGACTTTGATCTTATGCACATGCTCAAGATCGGTCATGCGCGGATACTTGCCCCGCAGAGGGTCAGCCCAGATTGCCCCCGAATGATCCCGCATGATCTCCTCCATCAACTGCGCAATCGCCCGGAACTGCTCTTTCCCCTTGTACCACTGCATCGACCACTCCAGCCATTGCTCCAGCGCCGCCTGCTTCCCCTTCGACTTCGCCACCTCGTCGAGCTTTGAAATCTTCTTCCCCACGTTCCACCCCGCCGCGCCGGTGCTGACAAGCGCCAGCGACCGGAGCCGCTCCGGATACTTCAGCGCAAACAAAATGCCGGTCGAGCCGCCCATCGACAGCCCCACCAGATGACATCTGTCAATGCCAAGCTGATCGAGTGTCATTCGCAAATCCTCAACGCGCGTGTCGCGGCTGTAGTTGGTGGGCGGGGCGTCCGACTTGCCGTGACCGCGCGAGTCGTGGACAATCACCCGGTACTGCTTGGAAAAATATTCTTTCTGGGCGGTCCACATCCGATGATCGAGCGTGAACCCGTGCAAGAACACGATCGGCGTCCCCCGCCCCGCTTCTTCATAGTAGAGGCGGATGTTGTCTGCACCTGTTGTGAAGGGCATGGGTCATTTCATAGGGCGGGAGCCCTGTGCTCCCGCCAATTTCTCTGCGACGATGGCACGAGCGCGGGGCTCGTGCCCTACGAATTCGCCGCCTTTCGGCGACTCGAAGAGTGTCAGGCGGGGACGCCTGACACCACCAATCTGTAGGTCAAGCGCCCCGGCGCTTGACAGATAAGAATTGTCAAGCCGCAGGCGGCTTGACCTACAAGAGGTCATAGGTTGATTCATCTTACTGCTCCATCATCTTCGCCACCTGAAACAACGCCAGCTCGTTGAACCCACCGGCCGTGAACTGCACCCCGATCGGGCGGCCGTCGCTCGCGCTGCCATATGGAATCGATATCGCGGGTATCCCCGCAAGACTGGCCGGAATCGTGTAGGCGTCAGAAAGATACATTGCCAACGGATCATCAATCTTTTCGCCGATCCTGAACGCCGGAGTCGGCGCGGTCGGCGAGATGATCAGATCGACCGCGCGAAAAACCTCTTCGAACTCGCACCGCATCAGTTCTCGCACTTTGGAGGCCTTAATATAGTATGCATCGTAATATCCCGACGACAGCACATACGTTCCCAGCATGATCCGCCGTTTGACCTCGGCTCCGAATCCGCTCGCCCGCGTGTCGCCGTACATATCGGCCAGTTCTTTGTCGCCGCTCTTGCGCAGACCGTACTTGACGCCGTCGAATCGCGCCAGATTGGCCGAGGCCTCCGCCGGCGCCACGATATAATAGACCGCCACCCCCTTGTCGGTCATCGGAAGCGAAATATCGATAAACGAATGCCCCGCCTTCTTAAGCTCCGAGATACACTTTTGCACAACCGCGTTGACTTCAGGATCAAGCCCCTCGGCGAAATACTCGCGCGGGATACCGATCGTGAACTTCTCCTTGCGCTCAAGTCGGTTCGGATAATCGGGATGATCGAACGCCACCGAAGTTGAGTCCCTGGGATCGCGCCCGCACGTCACCTTAAATACGGTCGCGAGGTCGGCGACATTTCTCGCTATAGGTGAAATCTGATCGGTCGATGAGGCAAACGCCACCAGACCGTACCGCGAGATACCGCCGTACGACGGTTTCATCCCATACACACCACAAAACGAGGCCGGCTGTCTGACTGAGCCGCCGGTCTCCGAGCCGAACGCCAGCGGAACAATTCCCTGTGCGACTGAAGCCGCCGATCCACCCGATGAACCGCCGGGGACCCGGTCCGGGAATCGGGGATTTTTCACCGGCCCGTAGTATGAGTTCTCGTTCGATGACCCCATAGCGAACTCATCCATATTGGTCTTGCCGATTATGACCGCATCGGCGCTGAGCAGACGGGTGACCAGCGTGGCATCGTATGGCGGAACATACTTGTCGAGAATGTGCGAGCCGCACGAACAAAGATAATCGGTGTACGAGATATTGTCTTTGAGGGCAATCGGCACACCGGCCAGCGATCCAATCGGCGCGCCGGATTTGACTTTGTCATCGACCACTTTCGCCTGCGTCAGCGCCTTGTCTTCACAGATGGTGACAAAGGCGTTAAGCTCTTTGCCTTCGGTTTTGGCCAGACGAATGGATTCCTGAACGATTTCGACAGCGGTCACTTTCCTTGTCGCAATCGCCTCGCGAATATCGGTGGCGGACATCTTTTTGTAATCGAGCATGGGCAAATATACAGACTGGGAGTACAAGTGCAAGCCAATCAACCAGACTAAAAAAGCAGGCGCACCCTCTGGGGCGCGCCCGCCTCTATCCCGTGACGGATAATGATCTATAACATCGGAAGATAAGTATCTGTCTCATACTGCGACACATGGATTCTGAAACGGTCCCACTCCTTCTTCTTGTTCTGGATAAGTTTCTCGAACACATGGTCCCCCAGCGCTTCGCGGGCCAGGGTCGATTTCTCGAACTCGGCCAGCGCTTCCTGCAACGACCCCGGCAGAGCCGTGATCTTGTTCCTGGCCTTCTCGTCGTCGGACATCCTGAAAATATTCGCCTCGACCGCGGCGCCTAGGTCGTACCCTTTGTCGATGCCGCGAAGCCCCGCCGCCAGCATCACCGAGAACGCCAGATATGGATTGGCCGACGGGTCCGGCGAACGGAGTTCGATACGGGTCGCTTTTTCCTTGCCGACCCGGTACCGCGGCACACGGATCAAGCTCGACCGGTTGCGCTGGCCCCACGCCACATACACAGGCGCTTCATATCCCGGCACCAACCGTTTATACGAGTTCACCCACTGATTGGTCACCAGCGTGATCTCGCGGATGTGGGTGAGGATTCCCGCCATGTACTGGCGAGCGGTCTTCGACAGGTGGAATTCATCCTTCGGATCGAAAAACAGATTCTTGCCATCCTTGAACAGCGACATATGGCAGTGCATCCCGGACCCGTTCTGACCGAAAATCGGCTTGGGCATGAACGTGGCGTACACGTTATTGGCCACGGCGACTTCCTTGACGATACTCCGGTAAATCTGCACAAAGTCGGCCATCACCAGCGCTTCCTGATATTTCAGGTCGATCTCGTGCTGGCTCGGGGCGACTTCATGGTGCGCGCATTCGACCGGGATACCCAGCAGTTCGAGCGCGTTGACCGTCTTGGTGCGAATCTGCGTTCCCCGGTCAACCGACTGGTAATCGAAATACCCGTCCTGATCGAGAATCGCCGGACCTTTGTTGTTCTCGAAATAGAAGTATTCGAGTTCCGGCCCGACGAAAAATGTCCAGCCGCGGTCGGTCAGCTTTTTCAGATTGCGCTGTAAGATCGCGCGCGGATCGCCGTCGTACGGCTTGCCGTCGGGGGTCTGGATGTCGCAAAACATGAGCGCGACTTTCATCCCGTCGATCTCCCACGGCATGACGCGGAAAGTCTTCGGATCGGGGATCGCCATCAGGTCCGACTCGTCGATCCGGGCGAACCCTTCGACCGAGGAACCGTCGAACCCCTGGCCTTCCTCCAGCACCTGCTCGATCTCGGAACGGGTGATATCCATTCCTTTGACTCGGCCGAGGATATCGGTGATGCACATGCGCACATACCGGACCCCGCTTTCGTCAATGAGTCTTAAAACATCTTCTCTGGTCTTCGTCACGGGTACAACTCCTGCTATTTTGTTGCGGGCCGAAATTGAAAGGCCCTAATTTACCGGCGGCGACGCTCTCGACAAGCAAAAAATGAGAACAGAACAAGTCTATTTTTTGGGGGCGCGATCTTACTCCGAGAGGGACAAATGGATCAGTTTCCGTTCCGGGGCAAAGGGGCGGGTTTTGACCCCGGCCAGCTGGAATATCTTGCGGGCGGCCACGAACTTGTCATCGTGCGCGTACTTATCGCTCAAATAGACCACTTCCTTAAGACCAACCTGTACAATGAGTTTAGCGCACTCATTGCAAGGAAAAAGTGAGACATACAAAGCCCCGCCGTCCAAATCCGGTTTATTGGAGGCGTTGGTGATGGCGTTCATCTCGGCGTGGCAGACATATGGGTACTTGGTCTCGAGGAAAGCCCCTTCCCGCCCCCAGGGCAAGAGATCGTCGGAGCACCCGGCTGGGAAGCCGTTGTACCCAATACCTATAATCCGTTTGTTCCGGTTGACAATACAGGCCCCGACCTGTGTGCCGGGGTCTTTGGACCGCATTGCCGAGAGCTGGGCCA
>JACRAV010000369.1 GCA_016213305.1 Candidatus Zixiibacteriota bacterium
AGCGCGGCCGCCTCGGCGTAGAAGGCCTCCAGCTTGCCCACGCCGTCGAACTCGAGCGATTCGATATCGGTCATCGGATTGATCGTCTTCTTCTTCCCGCCGTCCAGAATAACGCACGGTTCCCAGTACTCGTTGATCAGTCCCTCGGCGCTAAAGACCATCTGGTAATTCAGCGGCGGTCGCGGCGACTGGGGCAGGCCGCCAACCCGGATTTTCACCGAGGTGGTCTTATCGAGTTTACTGACACCATCGGCGACCATCACCGAGACCATTCCCGGCGCCAGTCCGCAGTCGGGTACGATGATCACCCCGGCCTTTTCCGCCTCGGCATTCATCTCGATTTGAGAACTGACAACGTCGTTATTACCGCCGAGATCGACCAGATGACACCCGGCTTTGATCGCGGCCCGTGTCAGCCCCGGATTATATCGGTATGTCACACAGGAGACGGCCGCGGAGTAGTCCTTGAGAACTTGCGTCGCCGCCTCCTCGTTGCCGGCGTCCAGCCGAGCGGCGGTCGCTTTGCCGCCCCCGAATTTTTCCGCGACCGACCTGGCCAGATCGGCATCAATATCAAACACCCCGACGCTGTCAACCTCCGAGGCCCGCGCCAGATCGTACACCGCCGCTCGCCCCATCAGGCCGGCGCCAATAACCGCTATTTTCATCTCTCTGGTTCTCCTTCCTATACGATAGAAAATATACACTCCACCACCCCGCGGGAAAACCTTAAATCGCGCGGTAAGAGACGTTTCCACCCATACTCAGTAATCCCCGTTTTCTGCCGATCTTTCTCAACAAGGAAACCGTTGTTATGGCCGAGACAAAATCAGAGCAAACCGCCCCTCCCGCCACCCCGGCCGGAAGCGATCCGACCAATGACTATGAGCTGTGGCTGAGACTCAGGCCGTACATCGGGCACTGCCTGTCATTGAACCACGATATCAACAATCCGCTGACGACTGTCCTCGGATACGCCGAACTAATGCTCGAAAGCGACCCGCCTCTGCCTGAGAACCAGATCGAGCATATCAAGGCGATCGCTGCCTCAGCCGAACGGATACAGGCCTTGCTGGAGAAGCTTTGCCGGGAAAAGATCGAATTGGCCGAGCAGATAGATTTGGGACCGGTGATCGAGGCGTACCGAAAAATCGCCACCCCGTTAAAGTAGGTGGTTTGCCTTTCTGAGAATCCACTCGGTTGTCAGCGCGCCCGCGAACAAAAGTAACAGCCAGGTTTTGCCCCATCCGCTTATCGTGCCGTTGATCGTCTGAATGAGCGGGGAGGTCGGCAGACCGGCGAGCGTTTTGTCAAAGTCGCGCCAACTGCTGTAACTTCCGCCCGACTGCCGGGCGAGCGCCATCAGATTGGCCGGGTTCCCCGACTGATCAAACTCTTCCAGCGAATATGCCTCCACCAGAATTTTCCCCTCCTTGGCGGTCAAACGCTGGTCCCCCTTCTCGAATTCGGCGTGATAAGTGTATTCCCCGGGAGCGACGTTTGAAAATTCGGCATTATGCCTTCCCTCGCCACGATCGCCAAACCGGGCGAGCAGACTATCTTTGCCGTACGAGGGAACCAGCCGTACAGTTCCCGTGATATCGCTCAGGGGGCGGAACCCCTGATCGAACGCAAACCCGTCGAATATGACCGGTTCCCCCCGGCTGAACACGGTCTTTTGCGGCACAATCCGCAGAGGATCGAAATCATCCTGCACTGTCAACCAGCTGGTCACGCCATCGACAAACCGGGCATAGGCGCCGGCATCTTCACCCAGGCCGAGATTGTAAAATCCCCAGGGCCAGAACGGCCCGGCGGCGGTGACAAACATCTTACCCGGACCAATCCGGCGATACCCCATGATGGGCAACCGCTCGGCCGCACCGGCGCGTGTGACAAGAATGACCCCGGCCGGATCGGCACCGTCACAACGGACCAGCGTCCGAAACGGAGGCAAACTTGACCAGAGATTACGGATTGCGGCACGTTCGTCGGCCAGACGCACGGCGGGATGAAACAAATTTGCCTCGAACGGCTCGCCACGCGATTCGGTGTATTCGAACGCCCGCGACTTGGCGGGGAAAAAGGGAAGCAGGCGGGTGATCCAGGGTGACGGACTCTGCGCAAAGTTCTGCCCCAGCAACCACCAGACCGCTCCGCCGTGCGCCGACAGGAATGATGAGATGATCGCCTGGCGCGTTTCCAGCGCGGCGGGAGAAACATCGTGCAGGATGATCAGATCATACCGGTTCAGTTCCGTTTGGGTCGATGGCACCGTTCCGCCAAGGTTGCCGGCTTTTGACCGGATTGATACAAAGCGGACGTCGAACCGGTCGGTCTGCAGAAGATGACGACGTAGAAAGCCGGCTTCGTAATCGGGCTGTTCGGTCACGAACAGGACCGCCATCCGGCTTTTCAGAACCTTGATGGCAATCGAGCGCTCGTTGTTACCGGTTGTCTCTTCACCGTCCAGCGGTGAAATCGCCACCCTGAGCAGTTTCTGCCCCGGTTCCGTGGGAACATACTTAAGCGTAACTTCGCCGAAACCGTCGGCGTGCGTCAACTGGAAGGTGGTGGAATCGAGAAGTCGATTCCCCTGCAGAATTCGGATGTTGGCAGATTTTCCCGCCGCGCTCTGCCAACTCAACTTTACTTTGATTTCCGTCGCTTTGCCGACGAATACCACCGGATTGTAGTCAATGTCGGCCAGGGCGACATCAAGATTCCCCAGATCGCTGGACATATCGACCGCGTACACGGGTGCAGTCAGAGAAGTCCCCAC
>JACRAV010000036.1 GCA_016213305.1 Candidatus Zixiibacteriota bacterium
CGTGCAAGGCCATGTTCGGGATAGCGCTACTATTGCTGGCGATGGTCTGAATGTCACCCACCGGCATGCGGACGTCGGTCTCGTAGATATAAGACATGATGCTGTTGTCGCCGCGACGCATGAATTGATCGGCACATTTGTTGGCGTGAAAGTTGTCCCCCTGCGCCAGATGGTACGGAATCTGCAGTCCCAGCCGGGCCAGACTGGCGGTATCGGCGGCGACGCGGTCGATAGTCCGCCGGGCATCCCAGAAATACCGGTGTCTCAGACACCGCTGGAAATGCTCCACCAGTTGATCATACCCGGCACCCCTTTTTTCAGTCGCGAGGGTACTGAGGGCAATGGCCGAATCGATAAGACCCCGTGATTCCAGATAGTCCGCGGCGAGCGTCAGGGTGGAAGGTGTTCTGTCGGCGGAGGCGAACACCTTCTGGAATAACAGATCGGCGGTGTCGCGTTTTCCCTGCAGGACGAGGATTCGGGCGCGCAGGAGTCCGGTCAACTCGTCATCGGCCCCAATGGAGTCGGCGACTTTGATGGCGGCGAGAGCCGCCTGGGGCCAGCCATTGTCGCATTGGGCGACGGCATACCCGATTATGGCTTGCGACATGGAATCGGGCAGGTTGGAGCAGTCCTGATAGGCGGCGGCGGCCAGGTCGAACTCACCCATCCTGCGAAAGACTCGCCCCATACCCATCAAGGCGGGGGCGAAAGTCCGTTCCAGTTTATTGACCTGCAAGTACGTGCCGAGGGCATCGACCGTCTGACCCTGCCTTTCCAGGACCAGGCCGGCGCCAAAGAGGCCCAAAGGTGAGGAGGGTGACTCGGTCCTCAAGCGCTTGAAGGTGGAGTCGGCCTGGGCAATCCGGCCTTTGTCAAGCTGGCGGAGGCCGTCGTTGAAGGCGCTCTGGGTCTTTTCCTGCGGGGTCTGGGTGCACCCGGCCAGAAAGACGGCCAAGGCAATGATTGCGATTCGATTCATTCTACCACCATATTTCATTTGTCGGCCTCATGTAAGCGGGTCAAGGGGTATAAGTAAATGCCTAATCGGCTGTCTGGAAAGCGTTTTCGGCAGATAAGCAAATTCCATGCAAAAAGCCCTTGGGATAAGCGTATAAACTACGATATATTGGAGTTAGATATGGTAGTCCTTCGGTCACAGAATCTGGTCAAATACTACCGCAAGCGGGCGGTGGTTAACGACGTCTCCATAGAGGTCCATCCCGGAGAGGTGGTCGGCCTTTTGGGTCCCAACGGGGCCGGCAAGACCACCACGTTTTATATGATCATCGGCTTTATACGCCCCGATGCCGGTCAGGTTTATCTGGGCGAAGACAATATCAGCCGGTGGCCGATGTACCGCCGGGCGGGGCTGGGGATCGGGTATCTGGCGCAGGAGGCCTCGGTTTTTCGCAAGCTGACGGTGGAACAAAATATCATGGCGATTCTGCAGTTCCAGAAACTCAACCGTCACCAGCGCAAGGAGCGGCTCGAGGCGCTTCTTCGGGAGCTGGACATCGCCGCGCTTCGCAAAAACATGGCCTATACGCTGTCGGGAGGGGAACGCCGACGCGTGGAGATCACGCGCGCGCTGGTCACCGAGCCAAAGTTTATTTTGCTCGACGAGCCATTTGCCGGAATCGATCCGATCGCCGTGGAAGACATTCAGAAGATCATTTCGCGACTTGTTCAGCGGGGTTTGGGGGTGCTGATCACCGACCATAATGTCCGCGAGACGCTGTCGATTTGCAGTCGCGCGTATATAATGTGCGACGGCGCGATCCTCAAGGCGGGGACATCGGAGTTTCTGGCCAATGATCCGGAGGCGCGGAAGATTTATCTGGGCGAGAAGTTCCGGCTCAACTGAGAGTTATCTCGGTTGTTGAATAAATGAACGATATCCATCGGATCGGTAAATCGCCGATTCGACCGATCCGATACTAGAGATACACATGGATACGAAACGCGGCGCAGGGCCGCAGGCACGAACAAAGTTATGAAACTCGGACTGCAACTTCGAATTCAGCAGAAGCTGGCCCCCCAGCTGATTCAGTCGCTGAAGATGCTCCAGATGCCGATCCTCAAGCTAGAGCAGACGCTCCGGCACGAGCTGGCCACCAATCCCTTGTTGGAAGAAATCGAGGAACTGGAGCCGACCCAGGAGGCGCCCGAGGAACCGGAAGTCGATCTCACCGAAACCACGACGGACAAGGAGAAGGAGAAGATCGACTGGGACGATTACCTGCAGGACCAGGACGAGGGGTACAAGGTCCGCGAACAGCGCGAGGACGAGGAAGAGCATCTGGAGGGGTCGGCCTCTGCTCCCGAAAGCTTGTACGATCACCTGATGGAGCAGTTGGCTTTTCTCAAGCTGTCCGAGCGCGAGCAACAGATCGGCGAATACATCATCGGAAATATCCGGCCCGACGGATACCTGGCGATCAGCGTCAATGAGATGGCATCGGAACTCCAGGTGGAGGCGGCGGAGATCGAGGCGGTGCTGGTCAAGATACACCGGTTCGATCCGGTGGGGGTCGGGTCGCGGGACCTTCGCGAATCTCTCCTCCTGCAGTTGAAGGACCGGGGACTGGAGAAGTCGCTGGCCTGGCGGATAGTCGATGAATACATTCACGACTTAGAGAAGAAATCCACGCACCAGCTGGCCAAGATGTTGAGCGTGCCGTTCGAGCGGGCGGAAAAGGCGATGGAGGTGATCCGGTCGCTGTCGCCGTCGCCGGTCTATGGCCGGTTCGATTCGGGGGCGTCGTCGGTGATCCCCGACCTGGTGGTTGATCGGTACGGCGAGGAGTATATCGTCTATCACAACGACAAACATGTCCCCCGGCTTCGCATTAACAGCGGCTACAAAAATCTCATCAAACGCGGCAACGACACCGACAAGGGAACCAAGGATTATGTCCGCCAGAAACTGGAGCAGGCCCGCTGGCTGTTGAACGCCATCAATCAGCGCCGCACCACCATGATCCGGGTGATGGAGGCGATTGTCGAGGAACAGAAAGAATGGTTCGAGAAAGGCCCGGCGTTTCTCAAGCCACTGATCATGGAAGAGATCGCCAACAAAGTCGGCATGAATGTCGCCACGATCAGCCGGGTCAGCTCCGGCAAATATGTCCAGACGCCGCTCGGCGTGGTCGAGATCAAGAACTTCTTCAATACCGGCATCGCCATGGACGAAGGGGACGACATGTCCAAGCGGTCGGTCAAGCAGAGGATCGAAGAAATTATCCAGGCCGAGAAGTCGGAGGCGCCGCTCTCCGATCAGGAGATATTCCGTCTGCTCAACGGCGAGGGGATCAAGCTGGCCCGTCGCACGGTCACCAAATACCGCGAAGAACTGGGGATCAAACCGGCCCGTTTCCGCAAACGGAGCGGGGCGGCGTAACTCATCGGGTGCGATAGAGTTACCGGATTCCCACAGGCTGTACCGCCACGCCTTTCTACTTACTGCCCGGAACTATCACGTACGATCCGCTTGTTAAACTTGACGTAATCCGCAATTTGATTTGATTGTAGGTAATGGTACTTGTTTCCCTCCTCGACCCGCGGCCGTATGTGCCGCAAACATTCTGAACGAGTCCGCATGGAAAGGAGATGCTCGCCATGCACAAGAAAATAACCGCCCGAAGATTCGAACTGACGCCTGAACTGAAGGAACGAGCCGACAAGGAGCTTGAGTCGCTCACCCGTTTTTTTGACAACATCATCTCCGTCGAACTGGAAATGGAGATTGAGCGCCACCGCAAGCTGGCCGAACTGAAGGTGAAGGTCTATAACACCGTGCTGACCGCCACCGGCGAGTCCGAAGACATGTACATGTCTATCAATCAGGCGATCGACAAGATTAAGACCCAGCTCAAAAAGCACAAAGGGAAACTGAAACTTCGCCAACCGGAGAAGATCACGGCCGCGACCGAAAGCCGGACCCGCCCCCAGACCAATCCGGATGAGGTGGATGTATAGCATATTGATATATTGCTGAATTGAAAACCGCCGACCGAAAGTGTCGGCGGTTTTTCTTTGGCGCCCCGAGCGTA
>JACRAV010000037.1 GCA_016213305.1 Candidatus Zixiibacteriota bacterium
CAACGACGCCCTTCGCAAGAAGTACGTGCCGGACTGTGCGTCGGGCCGCAAAGTCGTCGCCTTCGTGCTGACCGAACCGAACGCCGGCTCGGATGCGGCCAATCAGTCAACCGTGGCCGTCGATAAGGGGGATCATTACCTCGTCAACGGCGAGAAGATTTTCATCATGCACGGAGATGTGGCCGAAATCGGCGTTCTGTTCTGCAAGATCGAAGGGAAGCCGAAGATGTCGGCCATGATCGTTGAGACGAATCAGCCCGGCTGGCAGAAACGCACGCTCAAGAACAAGATGGGCATGCGGGCCGCAACCACCGGCGGAATCATCATCAAGGATGTCAAAGTTCCGAAAGAGAATCTGGTGGGCGATGAAGGAAAGGGATTCCGGTACGCCATGACCACGCTCGATTCCGCGCGTGTCGGTGTGGCGGCTCAGGGTGTGGGCGTCGCTCAGCGGGCGCTTGATGAATCAGTCAAGTATGCCAACAAGCGGATTGCGTTCGGTCAGCCGATCGCCAAACTGCAGGCGATCCAGTGGATGATCGCCGACATGGCGACCCGTATCGAAGCCGCCCGGTGTTTGACCTACAAGGCGGCGCAGATGCAGGATCGGGGCGAAAAGTACGGACTGGAGGCCTCGATGGCCAAACTGTACGCCTCGGAGACCGCCAATTTCTGCGTTGACCGGGCGATGCAGATTCACGGCGGGTACGGATTTATCGGCGAGTTCTCGCCTATCGAAAAACTGTACCGCGATCAGCGCGTCCTTGAGATTTACGAGGGAACCTCCGAGGTCCAGCGGCTGGTGATCGCCGGGAACATTTTGAGCAAGGGATGAAGTTCGGCGATTTTGACATACAGTCGTTCGTCTCCGAGCGGTTTGCGCTCGACGGCGGCACCATGTTCGGGGTGATCCCGAAAAGCATGTGGCAGAAACTTCTGCCCGCCGACGAGAACAATCTGATCCGGATGGTCAATAATCTGTTTGTGCTGACCGCGCACGGAAAACGGTTTGTTTTCGACGTCGGCCTGGGGGATACGCTCACCGACCGCGAGAAGAAACTCTACGGCACCGACGGTGCGTCGCATATCGAAACCGGCCTGGCCTCGCTGGGCCTGACTCCCAACGATATCGACTATCTCCTGCTCACGCACCTTCACACTGATCATTGTGGCGGCGCGGTTAAGAAAGTCGATGGCACATATGTGCCGCGCTTTCCGAAGGCGCAGGTGGTGGTCAGCGAGCGGGAATGGCGGGTGGCGATGAATCCCGACGAGCGCACCAGCGCGGTGTATATTCCGGAGCGACTTCGTGCGCTCGATTCAGCCGGCCTGGTCGAACTGATCGAGGGAGACAGGTACCAGGTGTTTCCCGGCATCACCCTCTGCCACACCGGCGGGCATTCGGAGGGGCATTACGGTATCGAAATGGAATCGCACGGGGTGAAAGTCTGGTATTATGCGGATATTCTGCCGTCGCAACACCATCTTCGCGTGCCGTTTATTCCGGCGACCGATATCTATCCGCTGGAAACGATGGCGGTGAAGCGCCAGCTGATCCCTCGGATTGTCAAGGAACAGGCGATCATCGCGTTCGATCATGAAACGCAATTCGCGCTGGCGAAAGTGACCGAGATCGACGGCAAACTGAAATGCGAACCGGCCGGGTCGGCGCCGGTCGCGGTGCACTAAGGAGAGTGACGCGTGTCACTTGAGGACAAACTGAATCGTCTGGAGGCACTGCGGGCCGAGGCCCGTCTGGGCGGCGGACAGGATCGTATCGACGCCCAGCACAAGAAGGGAAAACTGACCGCCCGCGAACGAATCGAACTGCTGGTCGATGAGAATTCGTTCGAGGAGTTCGACGCTTTTGTCACGCACCGCTCTTCGGATTTCGGCCTCGAGAAGCAGAAAATTCTCGGTGACGGCGTCGTCACCGGATGTGGCAAAATCCATGCCCGGACGATCTTCATTTTCTCGCAGGATTTTACGGTCTTCGGCGGATCGCTCTCAGGGGCGCATGCCGAGAAGATCGTCAAAATTATGGAAATGGCGATGAAAGTCGGCGCGCCGGTGATCGGCCTCAACGATTCCGGCGGCGCGCGGATTCAAGAAGGGGTCGTTTCGCTCGGCGGATACGCCGACATCTTTTTACTGAATACGCTGGCGTCGGGAGTGGTGCCGCAGATATCGGTTATTCTCGGTCCCTGCGCGGGCGGGGCGGTCTATTCGCCGGCGATTACCGATTTTGTTTTCATGACCAAGGGGATTTCGTACATGTTCGTCACCGGGCCGAATGTTGTGAAGACGGTCACGCACGAACAGGTGACCTCGGAAGAACTGGGCGGGGCGATGGTCCACGCCGGCAAATCGGGGGTGGCGCATTTCGCCTGCGAGAACGAGGCCGAAGCGATCACCAAAGTGCGGCGACTGGTTGAATATTTACCGCAAAACAATGTCGATGACCCGCCGTTCATTTCGACCAATGATCCGCTCGACCGCGAAGAGCCGAAACTCAACCATATCGTGCCCGAAAATCCGAACCAACCATATGATATCAAAGAAGTGATCGAGATGGTCGTGGATCAGGGAACGTTTTTTGAAGTGCATGAGGATTTTGCGCAAAATATCGTGGTCGGGTTTGCGCGGCTGGGGGGAAGATCAATCGGCATTGTCGCCAATCAGCCGGCGGTTCTGGCCGGAGTGCTGGATATTAATTCCTCGATCAAGGGCGCGCGGTTTATCCGGTTCTGCGATGCGTTCAACATTCCGATTCTGACGTTTGAGGATGTCCCCGGGTTTTTGCCCGGTGTCGATCAGGAACATGGCGGCATTATTCGCAACGGCGCGAAGCTCTTGTATGCATACTGTG
>JACRAV010000373.1 GCA_016213305.1 Candidatus Zixiibacteriota bacterium
AGAAGAAGAGCGATGGCGAGCCAAAAGCGGATAGCCGCCGACCAGAAGGGAGGAGCATCGGCCAGACCCAGTTGAATGGCTTTCCAGGTCGAGCCCCAAATCAGGCACAGGAGTATATAAACAAAAACCGTCATGTCACGTCGAATCCGCCTCCCCGAAAGAAGGCCAAGATATCCTGACAAAGTCCGTCGGCCAAGGCATATTTGCGTTCGATCAACAATTAGTTGACACTCCGTCAACATCATCGTACCTACGCTCACGTCTTACAACGAACTGATTCGAACTACAACAGGGTATGGATGCATGATCAAGGATACGGAGTTTTTCACCACGACCGAACTGGCCCAGAAGCTCAAGATGAATGTCCAGGTTTTGACCCGGAAAGTACAGGCGGGTGAAATCGAGGCGTACAAAATCGGCAAAGAGTGGCGCATCCCGGAGCCGGCGGTGTCGGCCTGGCTTGCGAGCAACTCAAATCAACGGGGCGGGATGCGGCGAGTCGAAGGCCGGGAGCACGAGTCCGCGACGGAGATAGCGGACCGGCCGATTACAGGGCGCGACAGGCGCAAACATCTTCTGGAATACATTCTGGCGCAATTTGAGCCACAGCGCCGGTATTCCGAACAGGAAGTCAACGCCATCATCAGCCGCCATGATTCGGATTTTGACAAGGTGAGGCGGCAGTTTGTCGAGGAGCGGATGCTCGAGCGGGTCAACGGCCACTATCGCCGGCGACTCGATTACAAACTGACCGGGTGAGCGCGGGTCAGGGCTGGTTTGATCCGCCGGGAAAGCCAGCCGCTCCGGCGCCGCGAATCTGCCGCACCAGAGGATCGCCCGCATTGATCCTGTATTCGGAAAATTTATTGGCGGCCCGCTGAAGATCCACATACCGGTCGGTCTGACCGAGCGCGGTGACCAGCTTGCGGAACGAATAGCTGTTGTTCGGATTTTCATCGAAGGCCTGCCAGAGGTCGGCGATGCCTCGTGACACGATCGCGGTATCGCCGGTTTTGCGGCCGATTTCGACGCGAATCAGCCCCAGATCCTGCCGGTAATAGACATTCTGCGGATTGCTTTTTACGAACGCGGCCAGTGTGTCCTCGAGTACGCGGTACAGCGGGATGACTTTCGACGAGTCTCCGACGGCCGCGTGGATCTCCCCCATTTGCAGGTACGACTGCCAGTATTCCGGGTAGACGGTCAAAAGATGATTTACCAGTTCTTTGGCCCGTTCGCCTTGTCCGTCGGCGATCAGTTGATCGGCCACCCGGGTGGCCGAAATCCCGACACCGAGAAAGACGCCGGTGGCGTTTTCGTCGCGGTACAGGGTGGAGTTCTGGAAACCATCGTACCGGTAGGTTTTCGAAAACAATTCAACCGACCGATCCAGATCGATCAGCGAGCTGACCGGATCGCGGTCGAGGCGATACACCATGCCGACCTGTACGGCGTGCTCGCGAAGTTTCAGGGGTGATTCGGCGTAGGGCGGCGCGGTGAAATAGATCGGCGACTGCCACTTGTTCTCCAGCACGATATCGTCCATCATCATGTCCTGAAGTCTCAGCGTCCGATTCTCGAAAGTCTGGGGAATCAAATACGTCTGCCGCCCCCGGGGACGATCGTAGAACTTGTCTTTAGGTATGAAGAACTCCTGGCCTTGCTCGCGAATCGGGACCGTCCACCTGATTTGGTCCAGCGTAAGCGACATCGGCACCTGATAGACGGTCTTCATGGTTTCGACGTACCAGTCGGTGTTGAGAAGGGACAGGTTGACGACGCGGACATCCTTGCGATAGCCGTACGCCTCCTGCAAGGCCCAGACCGGGAAGGTGTCGTTGTCGCCGGAGGTGAAGAGAATGGCGTTCGGCTCACAGCTGTCGAGGATATTTTTGGCGTAGTTGTAGGCGATCCGGTTGAGCGAGCGGTCGTTGGCGTGCCAGTTGTCGGCCAGCGCAAAGACCGGCAGGAAGGCCAGAAGCGCGGAGGCCGACACGATGCGCAGACGGGACGATTCGCCGCGGGCGAATCGATCGGCAAACCACGACATGATCCCGGCCACCCCAAGACCCATCGCGATTCCGAACACGACAAAGGCGGGGGTGAAGAAATAGTCGCGGTCGCGCACTTCGAGATAGGCGTCCTGTGTTTGCGGGTCGTAGCGGGTACCGTCGGCGAAATTCATGTAGAGTATCAGACCTACGGAGCAGAGTAAGAAGAGAACAAGGAACGGCAAGCCAAGTTCGAGGCGCCTTTTGATGGCAATGGTCAGCCCCAATATCCCCAGCGCGAGAAACGGCACAAATTGCCAGCCCGCACCGGAGTATTGTTCCTCGAAATACGACCAGTAGCCCATGTTCGAATGGCGACCGAACTGATTTTCCCAGGCCCCCCGACGCTGAAACATCCGGTCAACCATCGAGACCGACCCGTACTGTTTGCGGTCCAGAAAATTGACAAATTGGGAATAACTTCGCGAGGTGAGGTTTTCGTCGATGCGCGGATGGAGCGACGAACGAATCGGGATGAACAGTTGGACCGAAAAGCCGACTACGGCGACGGCCAGCACCGCCAGACCGGATCGCCAGTCGATTTTCCAACCTTTGGCGCGCGCCAAGACACCGATCACCAGTAGCAATCCGATGGCCACGGGCAATCCGATTTGCAGAAATTCGGCAAAGCCGATCATGATGGAACTGACGCCGCCGATGGCGATCACCCGCCCCCAGTTGATATTTTTGTAGAGCATAATCAGCGCGACCGCGCCGAGGACCGCGCTTATCAGGTAAAACATGGGCGACCCGCCGCGCCCGTTTGAGAAGAGCATGATCAGCAGTAGTTCGGCGATAATAAACAGGCAGACAATCAGCCAGTCGCGGCGACCGGCGTCGTCTTTCAGGATGAACACGAGCGCGCAGGTGGGGACGACCAGGAAGACGGTCATGTGAATGCCGACGCCCAGCACCGCCAGATAGATAGCCATGATCATGTATTTGGTGGCTGATCCGGTGCCGCGTTCACCGTAGTATTTGAGCGCCAGCAAAACGATGAGCATGCACAGGGCCATAGCGATGCCGTACACTTCGGCTTCGACCGAATTGTCCCAGTTGGTGTCGCCGAAGGCGACAAAGAAACCGGCGGCAACCGCACCGGCAGTAGCTATGATTCGGTTGGCGATAGCGCCGGGATCGGAAAAGAAATGCCGGATGAGGCGAACGGCCACCATATAGGCGAGCATAGCCGTGAAGGCCGACGAGATCACCGAAATCAGGTTGATGCGCCAGGAAACGTCATCTACAACCGGCAAAAGCGAGAAGAGGCGTCCGATGAGGACGAACAGCGGGGTGCCGGGTGGATGGGGGATACCCAGAATGGCGGCGCTGGCAATGAACTCGCCGCAGTCCCAGAAGGGGATGGTCCGCTGGACGGTCAAGAGATAGACGACAAACGAGCCGAGCCAGACAAAGATGGCGCCGAGCCAGTAGAGCCGGTCAAAGGGGCGGTGAGTCATGGGGCAATGGTCTCCTGTAAATCACGGAACCGGTTTGCCGATATATACATATATAGGAATCCCGGCCAAACCAGGGTCGTAGGATACCGAACACGACCGAGTATGTCAAAGCGTAAATAATGGCGGTGATGTCGCCGTTTGACTGCGGAGGAACACAATGTACGTCTGGTGTGCGATCCTGTTCTGTCTGGGGATACTGGCGTTTCTGGACACGATATTCAACATGGGCGACATTTTTCGCACCGTCAACTCCATCCTCTTCATGCTGATCTCGATGGGTTTGCTGGTGCGGACCACGTCGAAGCGAAAAGAACATCGGTATGAATCGTTGCAGGCGCGGATACACGAACTGGAACGGCAGATTGCCGATTTGAAAGCGACCCACAAGGCGCTGTCCGGCTACTAACCGATCTTGCCCGCCTCGTCCAGTCGACGAAGCCGCTTGCGGGCGTCGGAGACAAAGGGACAGTCGGGATATTTTTCAAGCAGTTCCTTATAGATGTCCCTGGCCCGGTCGATCTGGTCGGGTCTGGTCGATAAGATATCAGCGGTCATCTTAAGCCCGTACGGTCGGTAGAACGACTGCGCGAAATTTCCGGTCAGACGATCCAGATCGGCCAGCGCGGAGGCGGTGTCGGATCGCTGAATATCCATATCCGCCATTCTGTAGAGGGCGGCATCGGCGATCTGCGCCAGCGAGGCCCGCGCCGAGTCGGGCAGACGGCGAATCTGATAGCGTACCGCGACCGAATACGGCACCAGTAATTTGGTGTCGGGAAGCACCTGGTCCAGATCGAGCACGACCTGCATGGCGTCATTGACGTACATTCCGCGCGGGTAATCGACCATCAGTTTTCTGAGCGCCGCCTTGGTCGAGTCGAATTGCCCGGAGATGAGCAACAGCAGGGCGCGCCGGTATGCGGCTTCTTCCATAATGTCCTCGGTGAACTGCCGACTGAGGATATCGTTGAGTTTAGCGGAGGCGCTGGCGGTGTCGCCCAGTATCATGTAACAGAGCGGGGTCTGACGAATGGATTTGAGATAGCTTATTCCCCGCGGGTATTTCTGGACGACCGTATCAAAGTATGCAATCGCTCTGGCGGGGTCATTCAGATCGTTCATGTAGATATCGCCGACGGCAAAGAGAGCGTCGCCGCGATCGATAACGGTCGGAAAGCGCGTGGCGATGTTCTCGTACGCCGCCAGCGCGTCGCGGTGGCGACCGAGCCGGGCCAGGGCCTCGGCGTACCGGAAGGAAATCTCCGGGAGAAACGGCCCGCTGGGGTAGTGACTGAGGATATATTCGGCGCCGCGCACCGCCGGCTGGTATGATTTGCGGTCGAGGCATTGCCGGACATAGTCAACCAGCGGAAGGCCGGTGAGCTTGGCGGCCGAATCCTGTCTAATAGCAAACGAAAAAGCGCGTTCGTACTCGCCGACTTTGATCGCATGACTCATGAGCAGGCGAAGCCCCCGCGCGCTGTTGATCTCGCCGGTCATGGCGGACAGCGAGCGCTCCACATCGGGCGCGGCTTCGGTGTATTCCATCATGGAAAGCAATTGCCGCTCGGCGTCGCCGGCGGCGGGAGTGGAGTCTTCCGCCATAACCGCAAACAGTTCGGTAGTGGCGTCGGCGAAGCGGCGGTCCTGCTGAAGAATCATGCCGCGCTGGAAGCCGAAGGCGCGGGGATTGCGCGACTGTGCCCGCAGGGAGTCGATCAGGTCGAGCGCCCCCTGATAGACGCCGAACGCCATCATGCTGTTCACGATGCCGTAGAGGCGGCCGGAATCGCCCGGTGTGACGAAGGGCATAACCTCGCGATACGCTTTTTCGGCCGCGCCCAACTCGCCGAGTTTGGCCTCTATCTCGGCCAGATACATGCGCCAGCCGAAATCGCGCGGGTTCTGTTCGACCAGACGTTGGGCGAACAGTTCGGCTTTGGCGTAGTTGCGGCTTTCTTCGTACGTGTTGCGAAGCAGATTGATCACCACCGGATCGGTCGGCGACTGTTCCAGCATGACTTCAAGAAGGGCGGTGGCGCCGTCGAGATTGCGGGTGCGAATCAACTGACGCACGGTGGTCAGTTTAGCGTCGTATCCCGAGGTATCCGGCGAACCGGAAGTCGTCTGCGCAGAGAGCGGACAGAAGGTCGCCACGACGACCAGTCCGACAAGAGCAAGTGCGGCAAGACGACGAAGCATAGCGGCTACCGATTTGGAGAAACCGGCGTGCCGGCGGGCGGCTGGGCGGGTGACTCGGTTTTCAGCAGGGCGCGGAAATACGCCTTGATCTGTTCCTCGTATTGGGGCGGGTAATCCTTGCCGAGGAATTCGCGAAGCCGGTCCTCGATGGGGGTGCGGTCATTGAGCAATTCGACCGGCAGTCCCTGTGGAATAAAGACGGTTTTGGTGCTGGCGCTGGTGGCTTTGCGTTCCTCGGTGAAATCCTTGCGTTGCAGAGACCGGGAGGCCTCGAGCATGCGCGAATAGATTTTGAGCTGGCGCTCGACGGTTTCCTGACCGGCCTGTCCCGAACTGAGTTCCTCTTCGATCCGGCGCATCTCGTTTGCGATATCGGAGAGCCGTCCCATGATCTGGCGCGAGCCGCCGAATTCTTTTTCGAGTTCTTCAAGCGATTTGCGGATGGTTCCCTGTTCTCCGGCAAGCCGTTCCATCCCGTTCCGCGTTTCCTGCGCCTTCTCCCCCGGTCCCGGATTCTGGGGATTGTTGCACTGTTTTTGAGTCTGCTGATTCAGCTGATTCTGTTTGTTGCACAACGACTCAAGCTGGGACATGTTCTTGTCGCAACTCCCGGCCTTGTTGCACTGAGACTGCTGATCGAGCGATTCCATCAGCCGGGTGGCGGCCCGGTTCAAGCTGACCATGGCGTCGCGCTGGTTGTTCATCGCCGAGAAGCCGTTTTTCTGATCGAACATGCTGGTGGCATTTTCCATCTGGCCGGTCGCGCCGTTCAACAGAGCGGAGAGTTCGGCGGCGACAAAGGGCGACTTCTTCCCCAGTTCGGCAATCGTGTTCTTGAGGCCGTTGCATGACGCCGCCAGGTCCTGCTGGGCTTGGGCCATGTCGTGCAGAACGACCGAGCGGGGATCGATGGCCGCCGCCTGAGTCATCAGACTCTCCTGCGCCTGCGACAGGTAGTTGGCGTCTTCGAGAGCGCGGCGCATCGCCTGCTTGGAGGCATTGTCACCGTTCTGCTTCATGGCATTCTGCTGGCTCTGCATCTGGTTGAGCATCTGCATCAGTTTGCTCAGCGCCTGTTTGCCCTCGTTTTTCGCATCCTGTTTCTTCTGGTCGGAGAGCGCCTGCGACATGTTCTGCATATTCTGCTGGGCGTCGCTATTTTTCACCGCGTCGGAGAATTTCTGTACCTCGGCCTGCTCCGACATCTTCGCCTCTTTGGCGATCTGCTCGAAATCGGCGACTTCCTTCTTGAGCTGTTCGAGCGATTCACGAAGGTCGTCTTCGGGCTTGCTCAGTTTCGGGAGGGCCTGATCCGATGACTGGTCGGTTTTGTTGTTCATCGCCTCCTGCCGCTTGGCCAGGTCCTCGGCCTTGCGGATCATGGCTTCCATCTTTTGCTCGAGCTGGATTTTCTTTAAGAGGGCCAGGGTGCGTTCGAGGCGTTCCATCATCTCCTTTTGCGACATTTGGAACTTGTCCATCGCCTCCTTGAGCTTTTGCGGATCCATATTCTTGAGGGCGTCCATCAGCTTCTGTTGGGCCTCTTTCATTTCGGGGGTGGCGACCTCTTCGAACAGCTTCTGGATCTGTTGCATCTTTTCCATGATCTCGCGGCTTAGCAGGGAGTTTTCCTTGAGTTTGTCGAGCGACTTGTCCATCTGTTGCGCCAGCGTGTCGATTTTGGCCGTCATTTCCAGATTCTTCTGGGCAATCGCTTCAAGTTCCTTCTGCTGTTGCCAGTCGGCGTCGCGGGGAGTGTTCTGTTTCGACTGGGCTTCGAGCTTGCGCGCGGCATTGCGCAGACGCTGGGTCAGGTCCTTGCCGGATTTGATGATATTCTCGGTGTTGGAGATCCTCTGCTTGCTGTCCTGATCCATCTGCGCGGCCAGTTCCTCGACCGACGGCACCCGCGCGATATAATCGCGGGTCCGGCTGATCTTGGGGCCGGAGATACGGTCGTTATCGGCGATTTCGAAGTGGTAGGTCACGAAGTCGCCCGGATAGAGATTGAGCGGGCCGACATCCCAGTTGAATTCGATATCCCCCTCGGTTTTGATGCGGTCGGAGTAATGCAGAACCGCCACGTTCTCCTTGGATTTTCCACCCTGCGAGGTGATGACATACTTGAGCATGAGCGATGTGAATCCGTAGTCATCGGCGATATGCAGTTTGAACGGCACCGCCATGTCGTCGGTCAGGTTGGCGTCGAATCCGGGATAGAGGACGTCGATGGAAGGATACTCATCCGGCACGGCCGTGACGTAATACTGGATCGGGTCGGGATTCGACTCGCCCAGATGGTCTTCGAGATGAATGTAATAGGAGCGGGACTTGTCGATCTGGATGGCGGTTTCGGCCGTTTTGTTCTGTACGGACATCGGGGTACGGCTGGAGTCATCCCAGACCAGTTCGGCCTTCTGCATGGATAAGTTGGCCTCGACCTTGATATTGGCGCGACTTCCCACCACCGCCGAAAACGATCCGGTCTTTTCATCGAGGGTGGTGGGCTTGAGGCCGGTGTAATCGGGATAGAACACCGACAGCGAGATACCGTTCACGCGCGGGCGGTCAACGACATCGATCTTCTGTTCTTCGGTTTTCAGTTTCCCCGCCTCGACATAATAATCAAACGATTTGTTGATCTGGCGCATGGTGGTGGCGAACTGGACCGAGTCGCCGAACCTGATCGTGGCATGAGGCAAAGAACCGATCTCCACCGTGGTCGTTTGCCAGTTGCCGCCGACCAGACGATAGTGAATGGTGGCTTTGTCGGGGAGGCGAAGCCCGACCAGCGCCCCGCCGATTGAGATATCGCGGTACTTCACCCACTCGGTTGAGCCGGGTATGGGAGTAAGCGTGTAGGAAATCGGCGGGCCGACTTCTTTGGTCGGATCAGACCAGACTTCGTACGAATAGGTGAATAATCCGGGGGCAATGAACAACAAGGCCAGAGCAAGAACGGTCGGGGCAAGAAGCAGGCGGCCGGTCTTCCAGAGCGGGGAGTACGAGACAACCGATGAGAACTCGATCAGCCCGGCCCGTTCCAGCGCCTGCTGGTGGGTGCTTTCGATCAGTTCGCGTGAGAAGCCGGGGTCGTCGGTCATGCGCGCAAACTGGATCGCGGCGATCAGACGTCCTTTGAGATCGGTGTATTTTTGCTCCAGCTCGACCGCGACCGAATCGAC
>JACRAV010000370.1 GCA_016213305.1 Candidatus Zixiibacteriota bacterium
AGATCGGCAGTATCCAGCCGGATCATCTGGCCGACCTGATCGTGATCGACGGTGATCCGACCGTTGATATTCGCCAATCCGAGAATGTGCTGTACACGATGATCAACGGCCGTCTGTACGACGCCAGAACGCTTGAGCAGATTCTGCCGGAGCGAAAACCCCTGCCCAAGGGGGCAAACCTCGACCGGCTGGTGGACAGCGACTGGCATCACAGTTGTTTGGGAGAGTGAGATAGGAACTAACGGGCGCGGCGGACAGGAATGTCCGCCACGCACGGATGAACGGTTGTTGCCAAGCCAAAATGTCGAAACCCGGCATTCAAGCAGACATGGAGTCTTGAAGAGTGTCAGGCGGGGACGCCTGACACCACGAATCAGGATACTTCAATCCGCTCAATCGTTTTTGGGAGGTCTTCGTCGCAGAAGACACCGTCGCGCTTAATGATCTTCGCCGGCGTCCCGGCCACCGTACAATCCGACGGAATATCCCGCATCACCACGAACGAATTGGCGCCGATTTTCACATGGTCGCCGACATGAATCGGGCCAAGCAAGACAGCGCCGGTCCCGATGAAGACATCATTGCCGACCGTCGGATGCCGCTTGCCGTGGTGCTTCCCCGTCCCGCCCAGCGTGACATTGTGAAACAAGACGCAATTGTTCCCGATCACCGCCGTCTCGCCGATCACCACCCCCGCGCCGTGATCGACAAAGATCCCCTTGCCGATGGTCGCGCCGGGGTGAATTTCAAGACCAGTAAGAAAACGATTGATCTGGGACATCAGGCGCGGGAAAAAGGGGATGTGCCATTCATAGAAAAGATGAATGAGCCGGTGCCAGGTGATGGCCCACAGTCCCGGATACAGAATAAACTCGATATTGCGAACCGCCGGATCATTGCGGTAGATCGCCCGGATATCTTCCACAAATGCTAAAGCCATATTTTGCCTACTTTGTCGACATCAAAGTGTCGGATATTCAGTGAACAGTTTGGTGGACAGGTATCGTTCGCCGGTGTCGCAGACGGTGGTGACCACGGTCTTCCCCGCGCCCAGTTCCAACGCCACCTGCAGAGCCGCCCAGATGATGGCCCCCGACGAAATGCCGGCCAGGATACCTTCCTGACGGGCGAGCGCCTGCGAGGTTGCGAAAGCGTCCTCGTTCTTCACTCGAATGACACGATCGACCACGGCGGCATCGTAGTTTTTGGGCACAAATCCGGCGCCGATTCCCTGAATCGGGTGCGGGCCGGGATTGCCGCCCGACAGCACAGGCGAGGCATCCGGTTCTACGGCAATCACTTTGCAACCAAACTTCGCCTTGAGGACGGCCCCCGCGCCGCTGACGGTCCCGCCGGTGCCGACACCGGCCACGAAGGCGTCGAGATGCAGAGTCCCCAGATCGGCGACAATTTCCGGGCCGGTGGTATTCCGATGGATTTCCGGATTGGCCGGGTTGTCGAACTGCATCGGCTGGAAGAATCCGTCCTGTTTGGCCAGTTCGGCGGCCTTGTTAATCGCTCCGCGCATACCTTCGGGGCCGGGAGTCAGGACCAACTCCGCGCCGAAATGCTTGAGGAGGGCGCGCCGTTCCAAACTCATCGTTTCCGGCATGGTGAAGACGCACTTGTACCCCTTGGCGGCGGCGACCCAGGCCAGGGCGATGCCGGTGTTGCCGGAGGTCGGCTCGACAATGGTCATTCCCGGTTTGAGTTTGCCCGCCTTTTCGGCGGCGTTGATCATGGCCGCGCCGATACGGTCCTTGACCGATCCGAGCGGGTTCAAGCTCTCCATTTTGACATAGACGGCGGCCGAGTTGGGCGCCGGCACCCGGTTCAGTTTCACAAGCGGGGTGCGGCCGATGGCGTCGGCGATATTTTCAAAGCGCATGAGCGGTCTCCTTGGGCGATGGGTTATAGAATCATGTACGACTTGAACCACAGAACAGGGTCTTGGTTCCCTGGGTCGGTGCAAGCGCGAATTACGGACGGATGTGGGGGGTCAACAACAGCAGAGGCCACCGCAACCCCAGCCGGGCGGCGGGGTCTGAACCGATAATTGACTTCGTTGAGCCATGCATCAATATAGCATGAAGGAGCGGATTGTCAATGGGGAATCGTAGCCCGGCAACCGCCAATCACCGACACGCCTCCGGCGGAGTGAAATTGATGAACAGGTAATCGATCAGGCGTGACAGATCAGAGATATCAACTCCCCCCTCCGCGTCAAAATCGATATTAGCGGCGGCGGGACAACAGAGCGGGGTGAAACTTATGAACAGATTGTCGATCAGGACAGTCAGGTCGGCGATGTCAATAACCCTGGACAAGTCGCAGTCGATATTGCCGGTCAAGTCGATACAGCAGTTGGCCGGCAAGGGGGTAACGGTGACAAACCCGGCCTCGGGTGATGTTTCCAGCGGATAGCTGGCATCGGAAAAAGCGGGGCCGTAATCGGTGGCGGTCAGATTCACCTGATACGTTTCCCCCGTCAGCAGACCATGGCCGACAAACTGGTACTCATAGTACCTGAAACGGTTGTCGGCGGTCAGATAGAACTCGATAGAATCGACGGGGACATCCTGCGGACGACTCCAGCGGGGTTTGGGTGCGGAAGGGTAGATTTTGTCGATCGCCGTCTCATAGCCAAATCGCGAGGCGTTGCACCCGACCGGCACAAAGTAAAAGACGGAATCGGAGGCGCCCGGCAGAACAAAGGGGGCGGAACGAGAATAATTGCTGGGCGACCATGACGAATCCTTGCACCCGCCGGGGGCATACCGGCAACGCAGGTCCGCGAGAGACATTGCGTACGGCTGAGGGCGCCAGCCGGCGATATCAAAATCCCACGCCATCTTGAAATAACTCTCGACATCATAGCCGGCGATCTTCTGCCAGCTGGTCTCCCCGAGGCGTCGGAGATAGATATTGTACCCTTCGAAATCGAGCCGACGAGTGAACGGGTCGGGGGTGGTCTCGCTGGCCAGTCCATTCCACCGGATCAGAATGCCCTCTGACAGCGG
>JACRAV010000371.1 GCA_016213305.1 Candidatus Zixiibacteriota bacterium
CCCGTCGGACCCCAAATACATGCGCAACCTGTGGACCTTCCTGGGACTGACCGTCATCCTGGTCGGCCTGGTAGCGTATAGCGGCTCGCGTGCGTACGAGGCGACCGACTCGACCGGTTTCTGCGGCAAGACCTGCCACGTGGTGATGGAGCCGCAGTTTGTGACATATCAGAATTCCGCCCACGCCCGGGTGCTCTGTGTCGAGTGCCATATCGGTCCCGGCGCGTCGTTTTATGTGAAGTCGAAGATCGATGGGCTCCGTCAGGTCTGGGCGGCCACGTTCAACACCTTCTCGCGCCCGATCCAGACGCCGGTGCACTCCCTGCGCCCGGCCCAGCAGACCTGCGAGGGGTGTCACTGGCCGAAGCAGTTCTACGGCGAGAAGCTGGTCACCAAGACATATTACCGAACCGACGAAAAGAACTCGCCGTGGACAATCAGCTTGCTGGTAAAGATCGGCGGCGGCAATCCGCGTACCGGCAAACTTGAGGGGATTCACTGGCACATGATCGGCGACAATACGGTGGAGTACATCGCCACCGATGCCAAGCGCCAGAATATACCGTGGGTGCGGGTGACCAACTCGACCGGCGACACCGCCATTTACATGGATCCGGGCGCGACACCGCCGGACCTGGCTGACACGACCGTGGAACTGCGGCGTTTCGACTGCATGGACTGCCACAACCGCCCCAGCCACAAGTTCATGCCGGCCGCCACGGCCGTCAATCTCGCCCTGTCAACAGGCCAGATTCCATCCGATCTCCCCTATGTCCGCAAGATTGGACTTGAACTTTTGAACGCCACATATGAGAAGCGCGAAGACGCCTATATCGCGATCACCAAGGGGCTGGTGGACTATTACCGGACCAATTACGCGGCGCTGGCCGACGCGCGGATCGAGGATATCAAGAAAACCGGTAATGCGCTGATTCGCATTTATCAGGAGAACTTCTTCCCGGAAATGAAGACCGACTACCGGGCGCGTGAGAACAATCTGAGCCACTTCACCAACGACGGTTGTTTCCGGTGCCACGACGGGGTCAAGGTCAATCAGTGGGGCGAGAAACTCTCGCACACCTGCAACACCTGCCACGATATCGTGGCGCAGGGATCATCGATGGATGTTGACAAGCTGGAGAATCGTATCGCCGGTCTTGAGTTCAAGCATCCCGAGGACATTGAGGACGCCTGGAAAGAGACCAAATGCACCGAGTGTCATACGCCCGATCAGGGGTACTGAAGCCGGCTTATTTGCGTCTTTCGTAATAGATAAACCTCAGCGCTCCCAAACTGGATTCGGTGTACCACTCGTACCCCGAAGTGGTCATCGGAATAACAACTCGCACCGGTTGATATAATCGCTCGAATTCGGCGGAACCCTCCAGTTCATAGTCCGAGAGAAACCAGGGGAAGTCGTTGGCATAGTCGCCGTTCGATGGGCCGATGATGATGTAGTCCGGGCGTCGGGACAGAACATACCGCCCGTCTCCTTTTCCGTGTCCCGGCCATTTCTGCATTTCAGTGCGGATGGGGGGATTCGGTCGGCGGGCAATGGTCGAGTCGTTGAGACCGAGCATGTCGATGAAGCGCAGTTTGGGAGCGAAATACGGGGTCGAACCGGCGGTATTGAGCGCGACTACGCTCCCTTCGGGCCAGTTGGCATTGATGTAGCGGCCGACCTCCGCCCCCAAAAGCGCGGCGCCGTCCATCACCTGCGCGCGGCGAATCTTTTCCGCCGGAAACAGTAACTGGCCGGCGCAGAGCAGAAAGACAAATACGACGGCTACGGCATCAACACTTTTTCTCTGCATCAGCGGCGATAATGAGACCAGCTCAAAGATCAGCCATCCGATCAACGGAACCAGCGGAGCAAGAAGGCGAAATGCCGGCATATGATCGCCGCCAACGGCGACTACATACCCCCAGTACGCGACAATCGTCATTCCATACCAAGCCAGTTTTGTGGTAATCGCTCGATTGATCAATCCCCAAATGACGCCCGCCACCAAGAGGAACGGCAAGAATGGAAACGCCAAAACATACTCCTTGAAATACGTCAATCCGTAGGGCAGGAGACCGCCCGGATTGGCCGCCTTGACATAATAGGTATTGGGAAGCCAGCCGTGATAATATGTGTATCGCCAGATAAGGTGCGGAACGACTAAAGCCAGCGCGCCGAACAGAAACCCGCTTAGGCGGCGGTCAAAGCGTCGATGTGCGATCAATCCGGCCCCCAGACCGGTCACAAACGCAACCAGCACAAATAGCAGACCGTCGGGGCGACAGAGCGACGCCAGCCCCAGCGCCAGCCCCGCCGAAACCAGGGGCCGGTTGTTGTTGTCCAATCCGTCGGCAAATAGCATCGCGCCGATCGTAATCAGCAGAGCGAACAAGGTTGTTTCCAATCCGCCCAACGACCAGATTACAAGTGGAAGCGCGGTGGTTGTGATTATCACCGGGATCAGCCAGAGCCAATCGTTGCCCGATCTCTGATGGGCACAATACGACCGCCTGAACACAAATGCGGCCAGCAATAGATATGACAGAATCCCCACGATTCTGGCGGCAAGCGCCAGATCGATCCCCAGTCGGCCAAGCGCGGCCACGATGATCACCAGAAGGAAATTGCTGTACCCTTCCACCCGCTCGCCGGCGTTCCAGACGAGGCCGTCGCCGTTCAGGAAATTGCGAACGTACCGGAGTGATATGAAGGCGTCATCGTGATAGAAAAGTCGATACTGATAGATTTCGCCGACCGCGACCAGGATGATCAGCGCGAGGACGACAATCTGTAGTGAGCGCCGCGGTATCACTATCTATCCCTTGACCACGCCGATCGGTTTGAACCGGGCCACCTTGCGGGCGATACCGGCGCGATCGGAGATTTCCACAACCTCATCGACATTCTTATAGACCCCCGGCGCTTCTTCGCTGATTCCCCGCTTGCTGGCGGCTTTGAGGTAGATTCCCTGTTCCTTCATATGCGTCATGACCCGCTCCACCGGAAATTGTTTCATGGCGGCGTGGCGCGACATCCGCCGTCCCGCGCCATGACAGGTGGAGCCGAAGGTTTCGCGCATGGCCCGTTCGGTGCCGACCAAAAGGTAACTGGCGGTGCCCATATCGCCCGGGATCAGCACCGGCTGGCCGACCGAACGATATTTGGACGGCACAAATTGATTTCCCGGCCCGAACGCGCGGGTGGCCCCTTTGCGGTGAACATACAATTTTCGCAGGCGGCCTTCGAATTCATGCTCTTCAAGTTTCGCCATGTTGTGCGCGATATCGTACACGATGTGGAGACCGAGCGATTCGGCGGACTCGTCCAATGCCGATTCAAACGACTGACGGACCCAATGGGTGATCATCTGTCGGTTGGCCCAGGCAAAGTTGGCGCCGCATTTCATCGCCGCAAAATACTGCTGAGCTTCGGGCGACGAGGCGGGCGCGCACGACAGCTCGCGATCGACGAGCGGGATATTGTATCTCTTGTTGGCCCGGAGCATGACATCGAGGTAGTCGGTGCAGATCTGGTGGCCGCAACCGCGCGAGCCGGTGTGAATGAGGACGGTGATCTGATCCACGTCC